>DAOSUS010000010.1:25840-36680 GCA_035378955.1 Candidatus Hydrogenedens sp.
ATGAGATAGAGAGGAGGGATGGAACAGATGAGACGGATGAGGTAAAGGGAAGAAATGGGACGGATGAGACAGATGAGGCGAAGGGGAGAAATGGGAGAGATAAGACAGATGGGATGAATAAAGTCTTTTATCTTTGTCTTATCCGTCCCCTTCCATTAGTGGGGGTGAACAAAAACTTTTCCCATTTGTCTCATCGGTCTCATCCGTCCCATGTGTCCCATTCCATTAGTGGTGACGGATAAAGCATTTTGTTCTAAGCAACTCTTAGTGGGGGTGAACAAAAACTTTTCCCATTTGTCTCATCGGTCCCATTTGTCTCATCGGTCTCATCCGTCCCATGTGTCCCATTCCATTAGTGGTGACGGATAAAGCATTTTGTTCTAAGCAACTCTTTTCAAGGATTTCGGTTATTATTTGGGTATTGAACTAAATAGTCTGTTCAAGATAAAAGGTTCTTTGGGAGCAAAACGAGTTTTCATCTGAATTTGGCTAACGGCAAAACCTAATTGTCGGGTATCCTTTGAATTCGGGTCATAATCTTTGGGTATCCATGTATGGGAACGAATGCCAATCATTATGAAATCTTGTTGTTGTGGAGGTATCTTTACAGAAATTTTCTGAAAACCTTCCTTATCACCGATTGAAAGCAAAGGCTCATCGTTTATTAAAATAGTATTATCAGCGTGTTTTGCTTGTGGAGGTATGTATGCATCTAAAGTAAGCGTATATTCCTTATCTACCAAGACGGGAACTCTCATTAACGATTGTTGTTTTGTCCAGCGTTTGGATGCCCCTGGTTTTTTCCATTCAGGTGCGGATTCGGTTCCGTGCCAATTCTTAAGGAAATTTCGGTCTCCAACACTTCCTATATTCAAAATATAGTTTTTGAGGGCATCTTTTTTAGGTAAATCAGGTGGCATTTCATTCAAAGCCATTTGTGTTTTTTTGCCGGCATAATTTATCACATAAAGCCCTCCTTCGGCTTGGTTCCCGCTAATGATGGCAGAAGTAATATCTCTACCAATTACGGAATGAAGTAAACCTAAAGAGAATGTGTTCCCTTGTAATATCATTTTTCCACGGTCTATTTGCACAGCGGGATGCCCTTTACTATTAATATCCCATTCCCAGAAATTAGTGCCAATGACGGTTAATTGCGTTTGATTACTCCGATGCCAGATACAACGGTCTAAGGGTCCCCAAAAGGCACAATTGTTTAGACTGATTTTCCCATGCCCTGCATCCGGAAGTATTTCGATACCAGCGGAGTCTGTGCTTTCCCAGCGTCCGACAAATTCACCGTTGGTTATTAATAAACCATAAGGTTGTAAATCCTCGACCAATACCGCACGACGACAACAGTCTGCACCAATACCTAAAAAACTACCGTTACATGCACCGTTTTTTGTTCGGGAAAATTTATAACCAACACCATAACCGAAGCAGAAGGTATGTGTTACATATTGCCAGTCGGTTCGGGCAAATTCAAAGGCAACACCATTTTCATTTATCCAAAGGCAATAGGGGTCATTAGGATTGTAATTAACACCAAAGGGCCAGAAATGACAATTTTCTACGCGGGAAATATCATAACAAGCATCAATATATAGACCCCGAAAAGATGGGTATCCAAATACATTTCGAATCATCATTCGGGCAGAGTCCTGAAAATGGAGTGCTTCATAAGGATTAATGATACAGCAGTCATATACGGCAACATCTGTTGTCCCCTTTGAGTAAACCGCAGGAGGATAGGGTATGGGAGGAACAATTTCTTTTGACCATTCCGGGTAGGATATGATAAACCCTGCTAATGTGGCATTATTACCGGCGAGGGTGATAAATGGTTCTGTTTCCGATTGGTTTTTACCTGCGTAGGCATGAAGAACAGAGCCTACGAGATTCGGTTTGTTAGGATAATGGGAAGTGGGAGGAGTTTGAAAAGTCCCCTGTAATGTTACACCCGCGGGGATTTTTAAATTGCCTAAAATTTTATATGTTCCTGCGGGAACAAGGACAATCGCTCCTCCTATTTCACCGGCTTTATCTAACGCCTGTTGAAATGCTTGTGTCGCATCGGCAGAGCCATCATTTTTTGCTCCAAAATCAGTTACATTAATAGCATAGGGAGACTGGGTATCTGCTTTTATATTCCCTACTAAAAGAAGAAGTATACCTATTAAAAGAAACCGCATAAGTTTTATCCTTATAAATTTTAGATTTTTATTTACTTGCTTTATAAATTACATGTCTTATAACAGATAATTCAAATTTTGTAGTTAAATAATCGTTGTAAGATAGAGCATAAAAAAACTACGCCCTACGAACAAAGGCAGGGCGTAGTTTTTTAGTTAAAATTCGATACCTTATTTAACAGGAATGGGTATGTTTGTTGATTTATATGCTGTTACTATAGTTTGTGCATTGACTAGGAATTTCCCATTGCCGCCTTTCACTAATGGGACAGGAAATTCTTGCAAATAACACCGAGAGATTGTCAGATTGAAAAATGCAGGTTGGTTAATAGAACCCACAGGCAGTTGTTGTAATAATTCTTTTGGAATTACATGAGACCCATCATCCATGAGGGTGCAATTAATTACAACTACATTAGCCACCTCTCTATCTCCATTGAAAATATAACTTGTTCCTGAAAGAGTTACTTCAATAAAACTTCCCGGAACAGGTGTTTCCGGAGCATTCCATACTATGTTCATGTCTTGCTCAGGATTGAAATCAAATGTTGAACCATATAATGTTTGTGTTATTTCCGGAGAAGTAACTTCTAATTGAGGCGGAATCTGTCCACTAACGGAAAATGCTCCAATATCGAAACCACCGGGCCAGGAAGCATCAAAATTGGGTTGTTCGTTAGTCGTGTAAAGTGGATTTGTATAATCCAAAATGAAAGTAGAATACATCCACGGTTGAACCGTCCCTATTTCTTGAAAATAGGTATCGGACATTCTAATCAAATCAACGGCTTTGTCTACAGACTGGAACAAACCGGGAGCGCCGGGGTCAAGTCCTGTCCAATTAATTTGGGGAAGATTATCATTCCCATGTTGTTCTTGTGAAAAGTTATATTGGTAGGTATGAACAGAGCACTGGTCATTAACTACAGATATAGGATTGTCTGTAAATGAAGCAAAGATTGCTGAGGGAGAAATTAAGTATTGGGTTACTTTCGTTAAGTAGGATTGTTTATTTAAGGTAACATTCATCAATCCGACATAGGAATCCTCTTTGGGATATTCTACTTTTATGTCTGCAACGGCACAATCACCTGCAGAGCAGGATGTGTTCGTTTGACTGAGAACCGTTACCGATGGACGACCGATCACAAATACAGTAATTGGAACGCCACCAACAGCCTTCAAGCAATAATATCCCGACCTATCCGTAATGGCTTCGGTTCCAGCGGAAGAACGAACAGTCACATTCCCTATAGGATTCCCGTTACTATCCGTAACTGTTCCCTGAATGCAACTATTAAATGCTGCAGTAATATTACCAATATCCATGCAATTATCTGTTTCACAAGAATTTCCGACTGTATTTGCATTGAAATTTTGTTGGTATACAGGAATTTGCGAACCGGGCAAATACACCTCAATCGTAACTGTGGAATTTCCTTTTACATTGACGCAGAAGAAGCCTGTAGTATCGGAGTATACAATAGTAACTCCGTTATAGGAGACACCAATTGCCTTGATTACTGCACCCGCTACAGGTTTTCCTTCATCGTCTTTTATATAACCCTGAATGCAGGTTTTATCCGTAATAGGTGCGTCACAATTCCACCATGTTAAATGCTGAACAGGTGCTTTATAATATTTATTGCCTCCATCGTTATAAACTGTTCCTTTGCCTGATTCTATCCAGATACCTTTTTCTTCATCAAAATACCATAATGGCACTTCTTCACCGGCATTCATGGGCGAATCATCCGGAAGGTCAAGAGTTATTTCAGCAGGGTTATCTGCTTTTGCGGAAGTATCTAATGAAACTTCTTTCCCGTCCTTCTTAATGGTAAAGTCGGCAAGAGCAAAAGATTCTAAATCAACGCGTTCTCCCTGTTTTGATGCGGGCACTCCTTGGAATCCTCCCGGGAAGGCCAGGATATCATTGGGTTGAGAGAAATCCAAAGGAGTTATATATACTTCTACAGGTCCAACAACAGGGTTCCCTGCTTCATCAAATACGGAATTAGGTGGAATCTTTATACCGTTTCCTTCCAGGTCTATAACCGTAGCACCATTTTCGATATTAGGGACATCCTGAATTTTGATTTGTTTTGCAAGGGTAACATTTACTGTTACTGGCAGGATATCCCCAACTTCAACTTCTGTACTGTAAGGAGCATAACCCTCTTTTGTAACAGAAAGAACATAAGAGCCTTTGGGAACATTCTCTATCATATATAATCCAGGCTGGTCGGAATATACCTTAAAACTTGTGCTTACCAATTCAACGGTTGCATATGCTATAGGATTTGTTTTTGTGTCATTTATCCAACCTGTAATAGAGATATTGGGTTCCGATTGCCCTTCACCTTCTCCTTCGGTGGTTCCTTCGGTGGTTCCTTCGGTGGTACCCTCGGTGGTTCCTTCGGTGGTACCCTCGGTGGTTCCTTCGGTGGTACCCTCGGTGGTTCCTTCGGTGGTGCCTTCGGTAGTCCCTTCTGGTGTTCCTTCTTGCTCTCCTTCTTGACCTCCGCCTACAGTCATATTCACTGTAACGAGTTCTTCACCATCCTGAGGGGATTTGACTTTTAAAGTATCGGAGTATGTCCCTTGTTGTAGTCCAGTACGGGAAACAGTCACAGTTATTATTTTCTTATCAGAAGCACCTTGACTGGTTCCCGATGCGGGGTTTACAGTTAACCAGTTTGCTGTTTTAGTAATTTCAAATTCCATGTTACCTGAAGTTTTATTCCAGACCTCAAATGTTTTTTGTGTTTCTGTGCTACCGAAGTCCAGAGACTTGATGCTCACAACAACCACAGGTTTACATCCTTGTGCTGAAATCAAAATAACAGCACCCAAAAGCAGTACGAACATTTTTTTATAACTCATGGCTTTCCTCCTCAACTAAAAGATTTTAGTTTTAGGTTTTAAGTTTGCCATATATTACCACATTTTTTATCTTTTGTGTACATTTTTTTGTTTTTTCAAAATATAATCGAGAGTTGACATTATTTTGTTTCTTTATTTTTTATTCCTTTCATTTCAATAATGTAAGATATAATGAAAAATTATATGAAATATATAATAATTTGCAGGAGTAATGAGTATGATGATTTATTATGTATTTTTTTATGGTGGCGATGTAATAATCTCGCTACTTGTATTTTTTGTTTACATTCTGCTGATTGTAGGTGCAATAAAGGAATGTCGGTGGATTCGTGGGCGTATTTCGCGAATGCAATTAGAGGGAGCGATTATTATGTTTACAGGAACTATTGCAAAATGGATTGTTTTTAACCAGTTTTTAGCCATAAACCCATTGCGAAGTGAGGATTGGACTTATTGGTTTGACCGGGGGGAACTGGGTTTGTATTTTATAGGACTTATCCTTTTTGGATTAGGCTTTTTTCTATCGCGGAGACCGCGACCGGGACTTAAACCCTGGGCTGCAGGAATAAAACGAATGGCTGTGATGAGTTTCTTTATAGCATTAGGTTTCAGTATACTATTATGGTTTTATTTATATGCACGCTGGTTTAATTTTTCTTGGGAATATGGGCGAGTGCTTTTTAGTATCGCTTTATATCCCTTTGCCATTGGCTACCTGAAACAGGAGCGGAATCCTTCGGTATTGCCTCCAGAAATTAATGATTTGATTTGATGAAAATTAATTTTTTTATAACAAAATAACCTTACAGAACTTAGGAATAAGGAGATGAATGATAAACTTGTTATAGGTATGCCTGCGGGTTCTCTGGCAGACCCTAATCGCGGTGGGAATTTGGTTACCTTATTAAAAAATGCAGGTTTCCCAACAAAAGGTTATGACCAGGGGGGACCGACATCGTTCCCATTACATTCCTTTTTAGTAGGATGGGATGGCAGACCCCAGGAATTTGGGACGCAATTGTCTATTGGAGAAATAGACCTTGCTATTGCGGGTGATGACTGGATTTTAGAGCGAGAACTCGAATTGAAAATGGAATATAGTCAGTCCTGCCCAATGAAACGAGTTTTATCTTTAGGACGCGGTGCTGTCCGTCTGGTGATTATTTATAGACCCCAATCTATTTCGTATGATGAGTGGTTCAGGGATTTATTGGAACAGAAACAATTGGTTACTATGGTTGCTGAGATGCCGTATATTGCATTAGATTGGTTTCAGAAAAAAAGTAAATTATTGGGGTTGGCAGATAAATTTAAGAGTTTTTCTATCCAGAAATTTAAGACACCTCCGCGGATTGAACAGGGAATCGTTATCTATGAAACATGGGGAAAAACAGAAGCCAAAGTTTATCAAGGTTCGGTAGATTTCGGATTGGAAATAACCCAGTCAGGTTCTGCGATTCGCAATTATGGTCTTGAAATAGGAGAAGAAGTTTTGCGTTCGGAATCTGCCGTTTATGTCCGTGAAGATTTGAAAGAGTATGAAAATAAATATGAAATAGCCCATATGTTCCTTTTGAATTTATATGGTGCTATGCATGCAGAAAGAAGGGTATTGCTTTTCTTTAATGCCCCTATTGATGCAATAGAAAAGATAACACAATATCTGAAAGAGAAACATTTGTTTGCAGATGAACCAACAATTAATCGTGGAACTAATTTTGCCGAATTTAGTGTTCAATTATGTGTTGATGATAAGGAAATACCTCTGGCACGCATTCGTTATGAACTTATGCTGTTAGGTGCCCGTTCTTTGGAAACGGTTCCTCTGGAATCAAGTATTCCCAATTTAGATGTGATAAACATATAAACGAAATTTTTCATAGGAATATTTATGTGAATACATCAGAGATAAAATCCTGTCCTTCTATTTCTGTTATTATCCCGTGCTATAACGAGGCCGAAAATATCCCATTGCTGGTAGAGGGGATAGACCGTGTGTTTAAGGAAAGAGTTAAAGGAGACTATGAATGCATTCTTGTAGATGATGGTAGTAATGATTCAACGCCAGAAGTTATTGAATTATTAAAATCTTCTTATCCTTGTATTGTTCCTATTCGTTTGAAGAAAAATTCGGGGCAATCTTATGCCTTGTATAAAGGATTGAAATTTGCACGAGGAGAATATATTATTATTCTGGATGGTGATTTGCAAAATGACCCGAACGACATTCCAAAATTGCTTGATAAATTACAAACAGTAGATTTTGTTCAAGGATATCGGGAGGAACGGAAGGATGATTGGCTTCGCACCTGGATTAGCCGACAGGCAAACCGTATTATTCGCTGGCTTTTGGATAACCCTGTTCGTGATACAGGTTGTGCCTTAAAAGCAATGCGAAGGGCATGTATAGAATATATTATTCCTTTCAATGGCTCTCACCGTTATTATGCTTTTTTGGTGCATTCCGCAGGTTTCTGTGTTGCAGAGATTCCTGTTGCTCACAATCCGCGAAAATATGGAACTTCTAAATATAACATTTCGGGGCGGCTTTTTAAGACATTGTTTGATATTTTAGGACTTTTCTGGTGGAAGAAAAGGGTGCTTCGTAGAGGGGAATAAACAGGGACACGCCTAATTTCCCACTCATTTTATCTTTATATTATTCTCTTAGAAGCACATCACAAGCCAGTCGTAATTTTTCCAGCCATCGGCGGAAGAATGCATGTTTTCGCGCCTGAGAACGAAGGAAAATAATCGCTTTCCGTTCTAATAAGTAACGATTGAGTTTTTGCCTTTTAGGTTGAATTTTCTTCCCTTGTGCTTCTTCCATTGGCTTCCACAGAGTTTCTTTGGGGTAGCCGAAAATAACAAGGTCTTCATCTGCAATCTGATTTATAATGTTCTGCATCATTGTTAGTTTATCGGGGTCTGTGCTTAGTTCCTCAACCCATTTTTTTAATGAAGCCGTTGTAGGGCGGGTATGTTGCTTAACCCCTAACGGGTCTCCCAATCCCTGTTGACGATTTTCATCTTCTGATTTGCCATAGTCAATAGCCTCAACCTCAAAAGGAATTTCGAGGAAAGAACATATTTTTTCGAATTGTTCTTCGGGCTTCTTTACGAGCTCCTCGTATCGAATATGATATATATCTACTTCCTTTTTGCGGAGAAAGTCAGCAATAGCGGGGATATAACGATTTAGGATAGGGTTGTGTTCATTAGCAACTTTATAATCCCCATCAAAAAATGAATTGGCAAACGAAGAAAAAGTTGCCAAAGGGTGCCGTGTGAGAATAATGTATTTTGCGTCCGGATACACTTTCGCAATAAAGGGCAGGACTAAAGAATATGCAGGGGTTTTATCCAGACAAATTCGTTTATTCCCTTTTGCAATGAGATATTGTCCATAAAGAACATCGCAATAAGCGCGGCATGCTTTCCAATAATCATTTTCTTTGTTGGGCAATTGCTGAACGAAAAGTTTTTGTGCCTCTGCGGAAAGGATATGGTCATAAGGGGCTTTATCCACTTTGGCCCACACGCCCAAATGGGCTAATGGTGTCAAAATATGCGGTTCGGGACCTCCCTGTATTAATGAGTGAGAAGAAAGCATCCGTTCTAACATGGTTGTGCCAGAACGCGGGGGACCTATTAGAAATACCATTTTATATTCCATATAGAAAAACTCCTACCATTCATAGAGACTAAAAGTTTACAATATATAGCATTCGCATGTCATATCTATAGAAAGAAAAAATTATGAATAGGAACTTTTATAGTAAATATGTGTTGACGAGCCTGTTTGTGTGTTTGCTGTGGAATGTTTCTGCAGAAGATACAAGTTTAGAAACGAGAATAGTTTAATTCCTCGATGTGCATGTTCCAAAATTATTAGATAAAAATCATGTTTCAGGGACGGTGCTTGCTTTCGTGTGTGGGGATACAGTAGTTTTGAAAGGATACGGTAAGTTAGGATTTGACCTTGATGAACCTATGGATGCAAAGAAAACACCTGTTTTTGTTGCTTCACTGTCAAAACTTTTTACTGCGGTAGGAATTTTACAAATTTATGAGCAGGGAAAACTATCCCTGGATGTAGATGTCAATCAATATATGAACGATTTCCTAATCGCATATCCTTTTGCAGAGCCGATTACCATTCATCATCTTCTCACACATACGGCTGGCTTTGATGACCGTTTTTTAGGTATGGGTGCCCGAACGAAAGATTATGTTTTGCCGTTGGGAGAATATTTGTCAAGAAGGTTACCTCCCATAATTTTTCCGCCTGGGACTGCTATTAGTTATTCCAATCATGGGTTTGCTTTGTTAGGGCATATAATTGAGGAAGTTTCTGGAAAAAAATTTAATGATTATATGAAGGAATATCTATTTGAACCTCTGGAAATGTCTAATAGCCGATTTGATGGAACTTATCCTGAAGATTTAAAACTTCCCAAACCGTATCTGGAATATCTGGGCAGGTCTGAAGTAATTAAAATGGATTTTGCACAAACACCACCAGCTTCCAGTTTATGCACAACAGCAGAGGACTTTTCTCATTTTCTAATTGCCTTGCTCAATGGAGGAAGGTATAAAAATCATTCATTATTGCGAGCCTCTACAGTTTTATTAATGCAGACGCCGCGATATAAACTACATCCACTTCTGCCCGGTTATGCCTGCTGTTGGGAAGAACGGTTTATTAATGGGAAAAAAGTCTTACAACATTCTGGGTTAACTTGGGGGTTCAGTAGCCATACATTAATTATTCCTGAAGAACGATTTGGACTGTTTATATCCATTAATAAAGGGGAACATACATTTATTAATGAATTAATTCCCTTACTGATTAGAAAATTTTCTTTGCCTGTGAGGAATGTCGAAAATATTCGAAAACATCCCTCATTTGTTGATAAGTCGTTTTATCACCAAATCACAGGATTTTATCGGCATAATCGTTATTGCAGAAGCGACTATTTTAAGTTGGCTACTTTCCTTCCGGGAATGACCCATGAATACTATATCTGCGGAAATGCATCCGAGAAGACCCTCACGATGAAATATCTGGCTTTCCAATCCGGGGAGTGGAAAGTCGAAGAGATAGGAGATATGTTATGGGGTAGAAAAAATACAAATGGGGAAGTTGCAAGTGTTCCGAGAATAACTTTCATAAAGAGTTATCAAAAGAGACCGTATCAACTTGTAATGGGGAACGATGTTTATGAACCGATTTATTTCTGGGAGACGAAACTTTTTCAGTATGTTGTATTTTTTGCGTGTGCGGCAGTTTATCTGATGAATTTATGGATAGTTGGGCTTCGCTTTGTGGTAATGTGTTTTACTTCATGGGTCTGTAAAAAATCTATTAGATTTAATATAAATTATCTTCAATTATTGACCCTTTTCTTTCTTATTTACAATCTTTGTTTTGGAGGATATATTTTCTTATTCTTGAAACCTCAAACATTGGGTTATGGAACACCTCTGGGGCTTTTTATCCTTTTGGGAATTCCTTTCTTTTTGTTGTTGCTAACAATGCTTGCAACTATTCGATTTCTCTTTAACTTAAAAGAGTGGAGTAAGCAGAGGTTCTTTGATTTGTTATCGCTTCTTTCTTGTTATGGTTTCCTGTTCCTTTTGTATTATTGGAATATTCTGGATTTTCATTGGAGAGGATGGAGTATATGAGACGGATGAGACAAATGGGACGGATGGGACGGATAGGACGAATGGGACAAAAGGGACGGATGGGACGGATA
>DAOSUS010000010.1:36780-69040 GCA_035378955.1 Candidatus Hydrogenedens sp.
GACGAATGGGACAAAAGGGACGGATGGGACGGATAGGACGAATGGGACAAAAGGGGGGAATGGGACGGATAGGACGAATGGGACAAAAGGGACGGATGGGACAAAAGGGAGGAATGAGACAAAAGGGAGGAATGGGACAAATGGGATGGATGATACGGATGGGACGAATGGGACAAAAGGGGGGAATGGGACGGATAGGACGAATGGGACAAAAAGGAGGAATGGGACAAATGGGATGGATGATACGGATGGGACGAATGGGACAAAAGGGGGGAATGGGAGGAATGACATTGGTGCGATTGTAATAATGTTGGTGTTGTATTGAGGTTTTTATCTTTATATAAGGTGCAAGTCTTGATGTTTTGTCGGCATTGTTTTGTCTTCAATAAAAAGTGTGTAGTTTCTTAAATTAAGTTTCTACCTGTGGAACTGATGGATATACTCGCATGCAGTACACCTTTTTGGTTACGAAGGGCGGAACATAATTCTTGTATTTTATATGCTCTTCCTCGAACTAAAATAGTTTCGGCGCACAACTGGTGGTCTAAATGAATATGTGTTGTGGTGAGAATAACATTCAGATATTTGTGCTGAACATTCAAAATTTTATCATTCAGTTTGGGTATATGATGGTTGTAAACAAAGGTAATTGTTCCGATGGCTTCTTCGTTTTCTTCCCACTGTTTTTCCACCAATTTGTCGCGAATAAGGTCACGAATAAACTCAGAACGGTTGGCATAGCCTTCCCGTGTAACAAGATTCTGCAATTTCTCCCAGAGTGATTTCTCGATAGAGAAACTTAACCGAACAACTCCCGCCATATTTCATTCCCTTTCTGTTTATTCGTTATCATTAATTTGTCATTCAATTTATATGCAAAACTTATATTTATTATTCTGCGGAGATTATTTTCCATTCAAGAATACCGGCGGAAAAGTTAGGTTGAAGTTGGACAACAAGACGCAGGGCATCCGTAGAAATAGTATCAAAGGTTACCTCATTGTATTTATTTCGTTCTGTAGTCCTTTTAGATGGTTTTGGAACGGGTATCCAGCGACCTTCTTTTTGATACAGTATTTCCCATGATTCAGGGGCTCTACATTCTCCAAAACCTGTATCATCAAACCAGAAAACCCGAACCCCTTTTATGGAATATTCTTTGTCGAAAGTATATTGCACCCATTCCTTTGTGCCTTTATGGTCCCACCATGTAAAACGAGGAATACATGTATCAGACGATTTCTTAGGTTCTATCTGGTCGTTGAGGGCATAAAGACTATCATTTGTCCATATATGAGATGCTTCCACACTTGCTTTTGTTTCAAGGGTTGGGACAGTTACAAGGTCTGCATTTTCTGGCAACCATACGCGCATGTAACCCTGTTTACGGTTTGCCCATGCATAATAAGGAATTAGTTTCATAGCTTGGTCGGAACCATTCAGGTTTTCGGATGTTTTTATTTTAGCAGTAGTTTGAATGGTTACCACTCCACCCAGCAAATCGGGTTCAAAATGAGATTGGAATGTAGAATTGCGAGGAAGGAAAAGGAAACGCACCTGGTTGGCATTATCTATATCCTCTGCACAGAAAACAACAGGACCTCTTTGAATAGCCACTCTACCGCGGTTGGCTTCTACTTTTTCATTCGCATAAACTCGCTGAACATCCATAGGTAAAGCAAGGATAATTTCATCGTTCTGTTTCCATTCTCTCTGTATTTTTACAAAGCCCTTTTCCAATGATGTAATGGGAATGTTCTCACCGTTGACCTTTATCTGAACCTTATCCAACCCCGGGCATTCAGGATAGAGATACAATCGTTCGGTGTTTCCCTGACCGCGATATGTCCAGTCGGGAATTCGAATGGCAATGGTAAAATTTTGGGGTTTCTCCGAATGGATTTGGATTTTGGTTTCACCGTCCCATGGATAGTTTGTCGTTTGTTCTATTTGAATAAGATTTTTCGGTAAGGGATGGTTTTCTTTTGCAAGGGTTAATTTTCCATTGGAGTATGTGAGTTGTGTTTTGGTTGGGATGTAATGGAGGATATAAAGGGTATCTTTATCGCAGGCGTAGGTATAACCGCCAATAGTAGGAATGAAACGAACAACATTGGTGGGACAGCAAGCACATTTTTGCCATGGGGGTCGTTGGTCTGCACCTTCCAATCGGTTGCAATAGAAAATTGTATCTGCGGTGAGCGAAAGTCCTGACAGCGGCGTATTATAGAAAGCGCGTTCGATGATATCTACATATTGAGCATCGCCATGTAGCAGGAACATGCGTTGAGCCCATAAAACCAATCCAATGGAGGCACATGTTTCGCAATAAGCCGTATCATTAGGCAGGTAATAAGGTTGACTAAATCCTTCTATCCGCAATAGAGAATCACCAATTCCAGCAGTGATATACATTTTTCGTTCCGTCAAATCGAACCATAATCGGTCAAGGGCGTTGGAATAACGAGTATCCCCGGTTTTGGCCACCAGGTCTGTAACGGATGAATAGAGATACATAGCCCGAACGGCATGTCCTAAAATTTCGTCCTGTTCAATAATGGGTTTATGGTCCTGACAAACAAAATCCCAACGGCCGGTAGTCTTATCTTTATAAGGTTTTCCGCGTTGTTCTATAAACCAGCGTGCCATCTCTGCATATTTTTCTTTTCCTGTATAATGAGCAAGTTTAAATAA
Organism: Candidatus Hydrogenedens sp.; assembly: GCA_035378955.1. Lineage (NCBI taxonomy): Bacteria > Pseudomonadati > Candidatus Hydrogenedentota > Candidatus Hydrogenedentia > Candidatus Hydrogenedentales > Candidatus Hydrogenedentaceae > Candidatus Hydrogenedens > Candidatus Hydrogenedens sp. The sequence goes on from DAOSUS010000010.1 coordinate 39,475, forward strand.
CGCCAATTCAATTTCTTCGTGTTGAGGAACTTCTTCTACCTTTCCTGTTCCAAAGGTTTCTACAATATGGTCTGCAAATTTTGTAGCCACATCCAATAGTTTTGTTTTTCCTGTTGCTTGAGCATACGCAATGCCGGCTTCCATCAAATGCCCTGCACAATAGGTCTCATGTTCCGCATCATTTGTCCATCGTTCTTTAGGTTTGACAAGTGTGAAATAAGTATTCAAATAACCATCGGGTTGTTGGGCTTTTGCAATCAAATCAATAATATCATCAGCCGTTTTTTCAATATTCGGGTCTTTATGCAAAGCAAGCCAATATGCGGCCCCTTCAAGGACTTTGTAAACATCCGAATCTTCAAAACAGGCTCCAATATGTTTCCCTTCTTTTACACCCGCCGTTACACGGAAATTGTCTATCTTTTTTTCCGTTTCACAATATTCAAAATTATGAGGTAAAAACTTTTTGCCAACACGCATAATCCAGTCATTCCAGAAGCCTGGTTTGACTTCTACCTCGGTGAAAGGGACAGGATACACAGGATAAATATCTGGCAATGTTGCCACGGTGTTCAATATATACAAGGGGCTAAGGCTTACAAGTAAAAGGGCCATGGTAAGTCTCCTTTTCAAGGTTTTTCATTTATGATAAATTATAATTTGAGTCTTTTTTCAGTAATTTGTATACTACTAAAACGATTTGTCAAATAACAATCTTAATTGTTGGAGCATAGAAATAGAGATATGTTAATCCAAGCAGAAAAAAAGAAATTAAGTGGTTGGGGGAGATATTCTTTCCCTGAAAGTTATGTCTTTCGACCTGAGAAATGGAAAACCTTAGATGCGGTATTAAAAGATGACCGTATCCCGGATTTTCTCGCGAGAGGTTTGGGAAGAAGTTATGGAGATACCGCCCTGAATGAAGGAGGGGCTCTGGTCAATATGGTGCGATTAAACCGATTTCTTAACTGGAATGAGGAAGATGGCGTTCTGGAATGTGAAGGAGGGGTTACCTTAAAAGAAATTCTGGAAGTTTTTTTGCCTCGTGGCTGGATGCCGTATGTATGTCCGGGGACAAAATTTGTTACTGTGGGAGGTGCTATAGCGAACGATATTCATGGGAAAAATCATCATGAGGAAGGTAGTTTTGGAAATCATGTTTTATCCTTGGATTTGATAATAGGGGATGGAAGCGTTGTCCGTTGTAGTCGAGATGAGAATGCGGATTTGTTCTGGGCAACTATTGGTGGAATTGGGATGACAGGGATTATCCGAACAGCCAAAATTCGTTTAAAGAAAGTTAGAACGGCTTATTTCCATGTAGATTATTATCAGGCAAGAAATTTAGATGATTTGCTGGAGAAAATGAAGGACTATGATGTTAAGTATCCTTATACAGTAGCGTGGTTAGATTGCCTTGCCCAAAAAGAAAGTATGGGTAGAGGAATACTGATGGGAGGACGTCTGGCTGAAGTAGAGGATTTGCCTCCCCGCTGGAAAAATGCACCTTTGACACCTAAAAGAAAAAGGGATATAACGGTTCCTTTTGATGCTCCATCATGGGCTTTAAGCCAACGAACGGTAGGTATTTTCAATTCCTGGTATTATGATTTAAACAAGACCCGCTATGAAATTACGCCCTTAGAAAAATTCTTTTTCCCATTAGACCGTATTCTGGAATGGAACCGTATGTATGGGAAAACAGGATTTGTGCAATATCAGGTAGTTTTCCCGGGGAGTGACATAAAGGGATTAAAAATATTATTGGAACAGTTGGTATCCTCACAACGGGCGTCTTTCTTAACTGTTTTGAAACGGTTTGGTCCCGGAAATGAAGGATTATTGTCGTTCCCTATGGAGGGATATACCTTGGCTTTAGATATACCCAATCATGCGGGCCTGGTAAATTTTATTGAGGATTTAAATCTAATCGTTTTGAGATATGGGGGAAGACTTTACCTTGCCAAAGACCAATTAATGTCGGACAGTATGTTTCGAGAAACTTATCCCCACTGGATACAATTTCAAGAGATTAAGACGAAATATGACCCCGGTTTTCGTTTTTCATCTACGATGGCACGAAGAATAGGACTTATTCCAGAACGGAGGAGGGCTCCTATATGTTAGATATTAATGAAATGAAACCAACTTCCAAATCGGTGCTTGTTTTAGGTAGTGTTTCCGCTGTAGGAAAAGCCATAGCCCATGAGTTTGCAAAAGAAGGTTATTCGTTATTGCTTGCAGATATAGAGACGGAAGAAAACGAACGAATGGCAAAGGATATTCAGATTCGCTACCGCGTTTATTGTGATACCTTATTTTTTGATGCAGGTGATATAGATTCTCACCCGGCTTTTTTGGATAAGGTCGTTGAAAAAATAAATGGCTTACCGGAAGGTCTGGTAATTTGTTTCGGATATATGCCTGTCCAACAAGAAGGACAAAAAGATTTTAAACTTATTAAAAGAACTATTGATATTAATTTTACAGGCGCGGTATCCATTCTGGAACGGGTTATTGGCAGGTTTGAAGAGAGAAATCATGGATTTGCCATTATCATCTCTTCTGTTGCTGGAGATAGAGGTCGTAAAAGTAATTATATTTACAGTTCTACCAAAGGGGCATTGACACGATATATGGAAGGTTTGCAACATCGGTTGAGTTCGACAAAAGTGCATGTATTGCTTGTAAAACCGGGATTTATGGATACGGCCATGACCTATGGCTTAAATTTGCCTCAAAGACTTCTGGCAAGTCCGGAAGAAGCAGGGCGAATGATTCACAAGGCATGGAAACGAAAGAAGCATGTTGTATATGTGAAATGGTTCTGGAAATACATTATGCTTATCATTCAGCATTTGCCCCGATTTGTTTTCCACCGCACGCAATTGTAATAGGAATAAAGGAAGTGTATGAAGGTTCTTATGTTGCTTATAAAAACATTGAGAGTATATCAATGGACGAAAAATTTTCTGGTATTTGCTGCGATAATCTTTGCGGGCGAGTTGCTGAATTTAGAGGCGATTAAACTTTCGATAATAGCCTTTTTTTCTTTTTGTTTTTCTGCGAGTTCCGCTTATATTTTGAATGACATTATTGATGTGGAGAAAGACCGCCTTCATCCAGAGAAATCACGACGACCTATCCCCAGTGGAGATGTAAGCATCCCGCTGGCCTTTTTCCTCACTTTCATTTTGTTGGTAATTTCACTTACATTAGGTTACTCATTAGGTATAAAATTTATTGCAATTCTTTTAGTGTATATCTTTCTAACAGTGAGTTATTCGTTGTTGTGGAAAAAGTTTTTTCTGGTAGATGTGCTAATTTTAGCAATGGGTTTTGTAACAAGGGCTATAGCAGGTGCCGTGGCAATAAATGTGGTATTTTCAAACTGGTTGATAATATGCACCTTATTTTTAGCGTTGTTTTTGGGGTTAGGAAAAAGAAGAGGTGAATTACTTTTGTTAAAAGATGATGCAGAAAATCATCGTGCCGTTCTTGTGTTTTATACGGTGGAGTATTTAGACCAATTATTGCTCATTGTTTCTGGTGGTGCTTTAATTACTTTTACAATTTACACATGTTCCCCGGAAGTAATTGCTCGATTGCATACCGATAAATTATATTTAAGTTTACCCTTTGTCATTTATGGCTTGTTCCGCTATCTTTATTTAGTTCGTTATCAAGGGGAAGGTTCTGACCCCAGCAAGGTATTATTGTCCGACAAACCAATTATACTCTGTGTAATCTTGTGGGCATTGACGAATGTTTGCATTATCTATGGAGAGCGTATTTTTCATTTATTCTATACCTAAAATAATAGTATCAAATATAAAAATAGGAGCAAACCATGCTCCCTTGTTTTCACCCTTTAAATTGTAAACAATCTCATAATAGTATCAAATATAAAAATAGGAGCAAACCATGAGTTCTGTTCGGATTGATTTTCAGAGAATTAACAAAAAAGTCATGGCGGTTGTTTTAGGGGGTGGTAGAGGGACAAGATTGTATCCTTTGACGAAACTTCGTTCCAAGCCCGCAGTCCCTTTGTGTGGAAGGTATCGGCTCATTGATATTCCATTAAGTAACTGTATTAACTCCGGACTTATGCGGATTGTTGTTCTAACCCAGTTTAATAGCCATTCTTTAAATCGTCATATTATGAATGCGTATCATTTTGACGAGTTTCACCGTGGAGGTGTTACCATCCTGGCTGCGGAGCAGACCAATGAAACAGGGGATTGGTTCCAGGGCACTGCAGATGCGGTTCGAAAACATATTTCTCATATCTATGACCCGGATATACAACATTATTTAATTCTTTCCGGTGACCAGTTGTACCGTATGGATTATCGGGATTTATTGAGGACGCATATATCTAAGAATGCAGAAATAACAGTGTCTGCGTTGCCTGTAGGACGAAATTCTGCCTCTCAATTTGGGATTATGCAGGTGAATTCCGAAGGAGTTATACAGCGATTTGTAGAAAAGCCCAAAGAAGATGAAATATTAAATCAATTAACAACCCCCCCATCTCTTTTTGAAGAATTTGGTATTTCTGCAGAAGGGAAACCTTATTTAGCATCTATGGGTGTTTATGTTTTTAATGCGGATGTGCTAATTCATTTGTTAAGGGAACATCTGGAATGGATTGATTTTGGCAAACAATTAATTCCTGGGGCATTAACCCAGCATAAAGTATATGCTCACATGTTTGATGGCTTCTGGGAAGATATAGGAACCGTTCGTTCTTATTATGATGTGAGTGTGGCGATGACTTATGATGTTCCTCCCTTTGAATTTCATGACCCAGAACAGCCGATATATACACATCGCAGAGCCTTGCCCGGTGCTAAAATTATTCGCTCTGAAATTGACCATGCCATTATTTGTTCCGGTGTTCGCATAGAAACGGCACGGGTTCGACATTCCATTATCGGAATTCGCAGTGTGATTCGTGAATCTGCTGTGATTGACCATAGTATTATATGCGGTGCGGATTCGTTTGAGATGGGAGATGTTAGACATGCTTCGGGTATTCCTATGGGGATTGGACCCGGTACAGTAATAGAAAGGGCCATTATTGACCATAATGCGCGTATTGGAAGAAATGTAGTTATTCGAGGCGGGGATAATTTGAAAGATGGAGACCATGAAGGTTTTTCCATTCGAGAGGGTATTATAGTGGTTCATAAAAATGCTATTATTCCTGATGAAACAAAAATAGGAAAAATGTAATGACGGAAATATCCAATGGAAATGAAAAAGTAGAGGAAAAAAATTCGGTTTCAGGAGAATTTCGCTGGTATGAAGGATTAGCAATTTGCCTTTCGATGATAGCTGTGCAGTTATGCAGCGAGGTGATTAACCAGTGGGGGTTGTATTTTTATTCTCCTTCCGGTGGAGTGGGTAGAACAGTCTATGTCTCTATTGGACTTGTTGGATACATATTCATCATTGGAACATTCTGGGATGCTTTTAGTAGCCCACTGGTAGGTGCCTTATCGGATAAAACTCCAACGAGACCGGGACGATGGCGGATTATCCCTATTTATGGTCGTAGAAGACCCTATATATTTTTGGGTTCGTTATTGATGGTTTTTACCATGATTGGTTTTTGGTTTCCACCGACAGGGCATACTTCTCTTTTAAATTTTATTTACGGCACAATTTTATTATGTGCTCATTGGACATTATTTTCCGTTGCTGTTATACCTTTAAACGCTTTAGGACCTGAAATAGCCCGTTCTGAAACGGCTCGGGTTGCCTTAGGAACATGGACGGCCATCGGTATGATAATCGGATTGGCAATGGCCAATGCCCTGCCGGGGGTATTAATTTCAAAATTAGACCCGTCACGAATAGAAAGCCATTTGAGTATGGTTCTTGACAAAAGTAAGAATTCGGGTATGTCCCAAAAAGAGATTGAAAATTGGTTGCAGTCATGGGGATTAACAGGAGATAAATGGGAAGGTATTGTTAAAGGAGAACCAAACTCGACATTTAACATTCAGGGTAGTTTGTTCGAGGCATTGCAGGAAAAAAGTATTACAAGAACTACCGAAGATATTTTCCATAAATTAGGTATTAAAGAATATCAGAAATTGCCCCGAAAGGCGTTTCGTGCTTTGCAAGTGTCTACGAATTTAAACGAACAGGATTTTTCAGAAAAGTTACGGAAGGAGGTTTATGAATACTTAAAAATAGGGAGTTCAAAATTTATTAATATTCAAAAAGAAAATTCAGGTAATAAGATATATCTTCACTCGAAACTTTTGGAAGGCATTGAAGAAAAAGACCTTGCAGGAGAAGAACTCAAAGATAAAGAGATTGCTTTACAGGGGGAAACTTTGTCGGTTATTTCTTCAGGACCTTTTTCAGAGGAAGAGATAAACGGCATTCGAGAAAAGGTCCTTTCCTCTGTATTGAAAAGACATCTTATGGTCTCTTTTTCTGGGGAAAATCAAAATGATGTGGTTATCTTTTCCAGAGCATTAACCCAAGTGCTTGCATTAGCAGGAATACAGAATTCTCTTTCAGGTACCTCTATTGTAGATGGGATTTGGGTTGCGGAAAGTTTTTCGCCCACAGGGTATCGTAGAGTTGCAACTGTATTTGCACTTATTTCATTTGTGTTGTTTTTATTGCCGGTAATTTTTATCCGTGAACGATATGATTCAGAAGCCATACAAAGCGAACCGTTACCCTGGGGACAGGGACTAAAAGATGCATTACGAAACAAACCGTTTATGATTTATGCATGGTCTTTTTTCCTATTTACAATTGGCTTTTTAGCGGTTCAACGCGTTTTGCCGTATTGGGCAGAGTTAGGGCTGGATGGAGATGAAAGCACGATTACTTTCTTATTAATACCGTTTATACTGGTAGCGATATTGTCCTATGCCGTGATACCTATTGTAGCAAGATATTTACACATGAAATGGCTTATGTTTATTGCATTAGGAATTATTGCTTCCGGGATGCCCTTTTTATATGTTATAGGTAAATTAAATGTAGATTTTACGGTGCGAACGGTTATGGGAATGATTTTATTTGGCTATTGTGGTATAGGACAAGCCATAATCTATGTAATGATGATACCTATGTTGGGAGATATTATCGACTACGATGAAAAATTTTCAGGGGAGCGACGAGAGGCTGTTTATAATGGTCTGAGTGCGTTTATCTGGAAAGCCTCCATGGCGGGTTCTATCTGGTTGGCATCTCAATCCATGAGTTTGTGGGGCAATTCAATTGAACGATATACAGGTGTATTACTGGTAGGACCCTTTGCAGGGATTTTTGGACTATTGGGGATGATATTGATTTCTTTATATCCGTCTCACTGGAGAGAGGAATAACCATTGCCTTGTCCAACAAATCCGACAGATTAAACGCGTCAGACTGTTTTTCCCATCACCTTAGAGAAAACGCCCAGATATTTTCTTGCATTCTCTCTCCGTGTAAAATGAGCAAGGACATATTCCCTGCCCTTTTTACCAAAAAGTTTCCCCATTTCTGGGTCCTGAATCATTTTTATCAGGGCTTCCGTATAAGCATCAGCATTCTCTGGCTCTACGGCAATTCCTGCTCCACTCTGTTCTAAAAGTTCTCGGGCTTGTCCTTCTGCTCCTAAAAGGATAGGTCGTTCACAAGCCATAATCTCAAACATTTTTGAGGGAATATTATAAAGAAACACATTCCTCTTTTTTAACGAGACAAGACATATATCCGCTGAAGAATACCAATCGGGCATTTCTTGTTTTTTTACAGGAGGATAAAATCTCGTATTGGTTAACTTTTTTTGTTCCGCCAAAGAAATAAGATGTTCTCTATCGGCACCCGCACCTACAAAAACGAAAAGAACATCAGAATTGTCTTTCATATTTTCTGCAACCTGCAAAATCGTTTCCAATCCTTGAGAAAGCCCCATGGTGCCAATGTATAAAACAACAATTTTTGAGGTATCCCACCCCTTTTCTTGTCGGATTTTTATGCCCCCGTTTGTCGGTTTGAAGAATTCTTCATTTATGCCGTTGGGAATGGTAAAAATTTTATCTTCTGGGAAACCCCGCCGTGCAATTTCACGGGACATAGCAGGGGCTATTGTAACAATGGCTTTTGCCCGATTATAAAGAAAAGATTCCAGAGAAGAAAGTAAGAAAATGATGAAGCGATTTTTAATTACACCCAAATCAATAATTTGTGCAGGCCAGAGGTCTCGCACTTCAAATACAAAAGGTCGCCATTTAATCAGAGATACAATATACCCTGCCACACCGCATAATAACTGAGGTGAAGACGCTACAACCACATCACACTTACCTGTAAAGAAAATGGCAACGAGAATGGAAGAAATCATGTATGTAACGAAAGCTATACTTCGTTTAACAACACCACGATTGGGTGTGGCATATAACCACCCGCGAAGGACACGAATCCCATCCCAATCTTCACGAGCAAGCCACTTTCCATGATATTCAGGGGGAACTATACCATCTGGATAATTAGGAAAACCACACACGACGGTTACTTCATGACCTTCCTGAACCCAGTATTTTGCGTGTTCGTAGGTTCGAGAAGCTAATGCTCCCATTTCGGGAGGAAAAAATTGACTGAGGAAAAGTATTTTCATATCAAAACAATCTTTTTTCTTTCTCACTTTTGAGGCTTATTCTAAAAATTTGTTTTTCGTTATTTCAAATAATGATTGCTAATGCCCTTTGGCTCTATCTTTACGCTATTTATAATGTAAAAGGACAAATTTGTATATCTTTCAATTCAAAAAGGCGTTTTATTTTTGATATTATATTACCCAAGAAGGAGGATTAGCCATGCCTTTATTCGAATATGAATGCAAAAATTGTAAAAAGACTTTTGAAATGCTGGTTAAAAATGCAGATGAACAAATTGCCTGTCCCGAATGTGGTTCTAAAAAAGTTGAGAAGATGTTAAGTCATTTCGCTCCTGTAGGTTCGAGTTCTAATAAACGAATAAATATGGGTTGTGTTGAGGACACAGGTCCTCAATGTTCCTTAAAAGAGTCTGGCGGTTGTTGTGGCTGTGGAATGTAATTAATTGTTGCGTTTTGCCAGAACAGTTTGTTCATAATTTTTAACTTCGTGCAGCCAGTTGATACCCAGAGGGACATCTTTTTTAAGGCAATAATAGTCCCATACAGAAGACCAGGGTAAGTTCTTTATTTCTTCCAGCAGAGCCAATCGGCTTGTGTAATCGCCCTGATTTTCAAGTTCTTTTAGGAGGGTTACGGGTTCCAACAAGGACTTCAATAATGCCCGCAATACGGCTCGTGTCCCCGTTACCCATGCTGAAATGCGGTTAATACTGGCATCAAAGAAATCCAGTCCAATATGAACACGGGCAAATAAATTATTCCTTGCAATTTCGTCCATGAGTGCAGAAACATCATCATTTACAATCACTACATGGTCACTGTCCCAACGCACACCTCGGCTAATATGCAATAGCACTTCGGGAATATAAAGCAAAACAGAGGATAATTTGTCTGCAACTAATTCTGTTGGATGAAAATGCCCCATATCAAGGCAAAGGATTTTTTGCTTCTGGACAGCATACCCTAAATAAAATTCATGGGAGCCGACAACATAACATTCAGACCCTATCCCGAATAATTTACTTTCAATGGAGTCTTTGTTCCATGGCTCATCTATGGGCTTTTCAAAGATTTTGTCCAGTGATTCTTTCAGTCGTTGACGAGGACCCAGCCTATCCACGGGCAGGTCTTTATAACCATCGGGAATCCAGATATTGGTAACACAAGTTTTCCCAAGTGTTTTCCCAAAATAGGCACCGATTTCACGACAAATTATACAGTGCCGTATCCAGAATTCACGGATGGCTTTGTCGCTATGAGCTAAGGTAAATCCCGAATCGGCTAAAGGATGAGCGAAACAGGTAGGATTAAAATCTACACCCAGTCCGTTTTCCTTTGCCCAGTCTGCCCATCGCGAAAAATATTCCGATGTTAGTTCATCGCGTTCCACTTTTTTCCCCTGTGTCTCCGCATAAATTGCATGTAAATTTATACGATGTTTGCCGGGAATTAAAGATAGGGCTTTTTCTATATCCTGTCGTAATTCGTCTGCATTCCGTGCTTTACCGGGATAATTTCCTGTTGCCTGTATTCCACCACTGGAAGAGGCTTCCGAATGCTCAAAGCCACCCACATCATCTCCCTGCCAGCAATGTAAGGAGACAGGGATGTTCTCTAAAGATTTCAGGATAGTTTCTGTATCTACATGGAAAGTAGCATAGATTTCTCGGGCGATTTCATACGATTTTTCTATCTGATTTGAGCGATATGTTGGAATATTTGACATAAAACTTAACCTTATCTTTGGATTAATAATTAGTTGTTTTTCGAGAAGAACAAAATGTCGTATATTTTATAATTCTACTTTATTTATGAATTCAACTGCGAAAAGGGTTTGTCTGTCGTAAAATATAGATAGAAATTTCGTTATAATATAGTAATGGATTTATAAAATAACAATATTACAGAAGGAATTTTATACAATGGCTCACAATTCAGGTTTCACACTCATTGAACTTATCCTGGTAACTATTATTATTGGTATTCTTGCAGGTATGGTTGTAATGAATTATGGGGGCAGGGTGCGAGAAACACAAATCCGTGCAGCCAAGGGAGATATAGCAACCTACAGTAATGCAGTGGACTTGTATGCGTTAGACCATAACGATAAATACCCTGCAAGTTTAGAAGATTTGGTCAGTGGTGAGCGTCGTTATGTCCGTGAAATTCGTCCCGACCCATGGGGAAATCCATATATTTATAAGCCAGCCACGGACCCATTAAAAGCCGATTATCAAATTTTTTCAGCGGGACCCGATGGTGTCCCCGGAAATGAAGATGATGTAACATCTTCATCGAAAACAGAACTTACATCCAAAAAATGAATTAAGATACAAACAGGGTGCGCATTATTTATTGTAAAAAAAAAGCAAAATATGGATTTACTCTTCTTGAGTTAGTTGTCGTTGTAGCATTTATTTCCATACTTACAGGTATGGTTATTCCGATATATAATCGCACCATGTATTCACTCCGTATAAGAAATACCACACAAGATATAACCTCATTAATTCGATTTGCTCAGGAAAAAGCAGTAGCCGAATCACGAGAATTTCGGGTGCTTATTAATGATGAGAACGGAAAATTTTCCTTGTTTCGTTTGAAAAGCCAATCTCGGGATGGAGAAAAAGAATTTGAGCCGGTAGGAACCGGTGATGGGGGTGGAGTTATTGCCCTACCAGAAACAATAAAAATTTCGCGTATAACAGCCGGTAAAGACCGAAAGACAGGCATGCATTATATTTCTTGCTATCCCAATGGTGCTTCTGATATGGGACAGATTGAATTAGAACCTCAGGGTAGAGGTCGCCAGCGTATTCTTATTAAATGGACAGGAGCGTTAGGGAGGTTTGAAATAAAATGAGACGGGACATACGAAAAATAGGTTATATTTTATTTGAGGCGATATTCTCTATGGCCATATTAAGTATTGCAGGGCTAACTTTCCAATCTGCCTTACAACAAGCCATATTAACTCGTGGACAAGCCAATGACTATACAACCGCTAAATTCCTGTTAGAAAAAATTAACGCAGATATCGAACTACAACCGCAACATGTGGAAGGTGAAAAATCAGGGACTTTTGAAGAACCTTATAACCGCTTTTCGTATCAATACAAAATTTCCAAAGTGTCAATACCCAAACCTGAATTGCCGGCAGAATTACCCCCTCAACTCCGTGAGAATTTAGAGAAAATGTTTCGTGATTATATTACCAAAGTAGACATCTGGATACGATGGCAAAGGGCTGGAATGAAATTTGAAGTCCATGCCCAGAATTTCTTTCAACCCGAGAAGTTATGGATACCCGAAGAATCTCAACAATAACGAACCGATTTTTACCTTGTTCCCGACAGGAAGGGTTCACATTAATGGAACTTCTTGTCGCTACGACATTATTGAGTATCGTTCTTTCTTCCGTTTATGTTCTTTTTCATTCATCAATCCAAACATGGAAACGATTGGAATCAGGTGTCAATCCTCCACAAGATGCTCGTCTTGTAATGAATCTGATAGGCAGGGATATAAACAATCTTATAGCCTCTGCTGGGCATTTGTTTGAGGGAGACGACCAGCAGATGACCTTATTTGTTATTACTGAGCCGTTCCATAAGGACACAGGAGAAGGGGGACATCTTATGCGAATTGAGTATAAATACAATCGAGCTCAGAAGAAATTGGAACGAGAGGAAGCATTGGTAGAAACGGCTTTGCCTAAGGTGCCGCCTGCAAACCGAGAACTTGATCGTTCGCGGGTTAAGATAACGAAAAAAAAGAAAGTAACCCTTGCGGAAAATGTTCGGGAATTTGAAATCACTTATATTTGGATACCTTACGATGATAAAAGGAACTGGAAGGAACCTCCAAGTCCTGTGGAGCCTGTGCGTGTCCAAAAACATAAACTTTGTTGGTGGTTACCTCAGGGAATAGAGATTAAAATGGCTTTATATGACCCCGACCAACCGGAAGGGAAAACAGAGTTTAAGGAAGTTTTCCCTGTTCGTGCCCCTTCTGCCCATTTAACAGAAGAACAACTTCAGAAATTGCTAAAGGATGAGTTATGAAAAAAGGCTTCATACTTGTCTCGGTTCTCTGGATGATTGCTCTGCTGAGTTTTGTTATTTTGGGTTTTGGTAGGCGGGTTATGTTAGACCGCCGTGCTTCTGCATATAGTTTGGATGTAAGCGAGGCACGATTGCTGGCACATGCTGCAGTTCAACGGGGTATCCTGGAATTGCGAAATAAGGCCATCATAGATGTAGCGAATCCGGAGGATTCTGGAGGAACCCACTTAGGTCAACCCTGGGCACAGCCTAAAAGTTTAATTAAAGACCTTAAAATGTTAGACTGGAATGAGGATAGAAGTGAAGATGATGTATTTTTTGTAATTACCGACGAGGAGAGTAAAATCAATTTGAATTCAACGCCGAAAGAAATACTGGAAGAGGTTCAGGGGATAAATCGAGGTATTATCCGCCAAATTATGAAACGCAGAACAGAAGCCGTGCATCAAGACGAAGGAATTTCTCCCTTTCAGGTAGAGGAAGAATTACGCTATTTACGAGGGGTGAAGGATGAAGATTGGTTCGGCACAGACCGAACCCCTGCTTTAAAAGATATGTTTACGGTGCACGGATATGGAAAAATTAATATAAATACGGCGTCTGAAAAGGTATTAAAATGTATTCCGAAATTGGGAGACCGTGCTATTGGTATTATTATGAAATATCGAGCAGGAGCCGATGGACAAATCGGAACGAGTGATGATAAAGGTTTTGGTAATATTCAGGAATTAATTGATAAAACAGGTCTTTCTGGGGACCCTGTGGAGGCTATTAAGCAATATTGCATGTTTTATTCCACATGCTATAAGATTAAAGGATATGCTACTTTACGAAATGGTAAAATAAGGGTGGCTTGCACAGCAGTTGTATATATTGACAGCACAAATGCAAACCTAATCCGTTGGCAGGAGGAAACTTTTGGAAACTAAAGGGAATAAATATATTTTTCTAACGATTGAAGAAGAACATTATACCCTGTTGCGTGTTCAAAAAATGCGTAAGACATGGGAAGTCTTAAACTACGAAACAAGTTTTGAGCCAAATCGTTCTACAGAAGGGGCTTTCTCTCAACTTGCAAAAAAAGCAAGAGAAAACAAATGGTTTAACGAACCATGTTATCTTGTTCTACCAAGACATGAAATTACTTCACGAATTGTTACCCTCCCTTCTCAAGATATTGATGAAATCAAAAATATGGTATCGTTAAGTGCGGAGGAGTTCGTTCCCTATTCTTTGGAAGAAATACAAATATCTCAGTGTATTCTGGAAACACTTCCCGATTCGCAAAGTAGAGTATTCGTAGCGATAGCCCACCGTGACCTGATACAGGAAAAGATAGAAATATTACGGGAGATAGGTTTGGAACCTTTGGGTATTTTGGTTAGCACCGGGTTACTGGTAAACTCTGCTCCTGAAATCTTGAAAAAATCAAAGAAAGCACATACCCTTTTTGTTCATCTGGCAATAGCAGGTATTGAAGTGGCTATATTTGATAACCATACATTGCGATTTTCGAGAGGTGTGCGGATGAGTTGGGAAAGTGGTGAAACGGCAACTTCTGTAGTTTCGCCCGATAAAGAAGTAGTTTTAGACCCATTTCGAAGTTCTGTTGAGTATGCCCCGGAGAAACAAAATGTAGAAGAGACCCTAACGGAAAATGCTTTGGATATAACCCATGAGATACTCCGTGAGATAAGGACATCCATAAATTCCTATCAAAGGGAAGCGGAAACAGAGATTACTATTGAAACTGTGTATATTAGTTCTGATTTTCCTGTAAATACCCAATTACGAGATGAACTGAATAAATTCCTTGATATTCCCTGTAAAATTCTCTCTGCCGATGATTATTCTTTTATCCATCCCACAGATGATATAAAGACACCCATTTCTTTGCCTTTATTAGGGGTAGGACTATCCATATATCAAAATAAGCCCATTTTATTAAATTTATTGCCTGAAGAATTGCTCACCACACACAAACTTAAAGAAGTTTCGAAACATATCACAAGGATAGCAATTCTGGTATCCCTTCTTATTCTTTCTCTGGTAGCTTGGTTTATAGAAAGTGTATATCAGCGTCAGAAATTTATACAGGAATTAGAACGACAAGTAGCAGAATTAGAACCTAATGCAAAAGGAGTTGCAGAAAAACGGCAACAATTGCAAATTTTAAGACGGGAAGTAGCCAAAAGTGGTTCCATTTTAGATTATCTTGCCCGAATTACAGAAGCAACACCTCCGCGGGTTAATATGAATATGATTAGTTATCGGAGAACCGAAGGAATTAATATCTGGGGACGGGCAAAATCCATTGATGATATACATACTTTTGCGGAAAACCTCAGGAGACAGGCAGTTAACACTTCCTTAAAAGCCTTTCAACAGGCAAGAAGTGTTTATGAGCAACAGACACGAGAACAAAATGAAATTATCTTTGATTATCAGATATCCATACCGTTTATTGAAGAGGAAGATATAAGTGGTTCAGGTGCTCCTTCAAATCCATAATTTCTGGAAACAATTTTCCACACGCGAAAAGAGGCTTATTTTGGGGGTCGTTGTGGTGTGTGTTTTGTTTGCCATGAATGTGATATATCGTTCCACCATGGGATATATCAACGAACTGGAAAATACAATGGAGCGGTTACAGCAAGATTTGATTAATTATACCCATCAGTTAACGCTCAAACAGAGTGTAGAAACAGAATATGCTCAGGTGGCGCGTCAGCATTCGAGTAAATGGACTGAGGCAGAAATACATGACCGCTTACGGCAGGAATTATACAGACTGGCACAAAAATATCCCCCGGAGTTGAATGAAGAAGGGATACCTATAAAGACGATTACAAGCACAGGTGCCCTTGTTGAAATTCCATCCTTACAACAGGGAATTCTCAGAACGACGGATAAGAATTACCGCGAATACACCTTGAATGTAAAACTGCCACCTACGGATTTTACTTCGATGATTATGTTTCTTCAGCGATTACAAAGCAGTCCTCAATCTTTGCGTATTGATAATATAGATTTGCGTAGACATCCTCTGGAGGAAAAAGTAAGTGCGGATATGGATATTACACGAATTATTACGGCAGGTATGACTTCAGAAGGAATAACCTCTTCTACCGTAACAAATTTAAGTTTTGACCCAGTAGATTGGAATTGCACAGGAGGAACACTTACGGCACAAAAAGACCCTCAAAAATCCGATTTCCTTGTTGCTGAATCTACCCATCAAACAATGGAAGTTTCTTTTGTCCGTTCTTTCCATCCCGGTGAAAAATGGATACTCGAAATTGATTTATCAACCCGTGCTGAGGCTTATCTCATGTTATCATCACCAGATAATGTTGTTTTTGAAGGGAAAGAAACCCTGAAAAATGATGGAAAGATTTATCGTTATAGACTAAGCATGGCTTTACCCGAATCTAAACAAGAACGGTTGCGGATACGAATACCCCATATTATCGTTCAAGGTGAGGGTAGTAAAGTTTTTATCTATAATGGAAAATTAATGAAGGCAGGATGATGAGAACTCTTAATTTAGAAAAAATCGGATTTTGGAGTGAATTTGCCATCGGGATACTGATTTTATTTGTCCTTTCCCAAATTGTAATGAATCTTTTATTTGACCCAACAGAAGTGCGACGGCAAAATCTTAGCAGAGATTTGCAATCTGTCCCCCCTTCATCACGATTATCCGATTCTTCCAATGTGGATATTGATGAATGGGGTCAAAAAATTATAGATAAAAAAGATTTATGGAAACCTTTAGTGCCACCACCGCCTCCGCCGCCACCACCTCCACCACCACCTCCTAAAAGACCCGATGTGGCTCAAATGTTGCAGGGAGTAAAGGCTTCTCGGCAACAAATTGGACAAAAAATAAAAATATTTACACCGGAAGAACCTCGTGGAGTTTTGGTCGGAGTTGGAGATACAATAAAAGATTGTAAAGTGCAATCCTTTGACCGTAACACGGTAACATTTGTTTATTTCTGGGCAGAAGGAAAGGAAGAAATTCCATACACAATAAATCGAGAATAATCTGTCTTGTGAAGGAATACTCTCTCTATGTATCATACATAGGAAGAAAATGTAAAACATCAAGGACAGAACGATGGTTTCAAATATATTGGGTATTAAAAAAAATTTAGAAAGAAAAACATTTATGAAAAAAATATTTTTACAGATAATTCTTTTTTGTTCTGTGCTTTTATTTGTAGACTTTTTTTCTTTTTCACAACAGTCGCCAACCAGTCCTATAGCCCGTCCCTCCACAAGGAATACCGGCAGGACATCTTCTTCTGTTCGTGGACAACCTTCACGATTTAATCTGGATAATCCGGGTTCAGGTTATGGCGGTGGAATGTCACAGCAAGGCCACTCTTTAAGAAGTCAAGATATGCAACAAAAAGAAGGAATGGATAGAGGAAAAGCAACAGAAACAAAACCTAAAGAAGAAAAACCCAAAAAGGAAACAACACAGAAAGAAAAACCTAAAGGGACTAAAACCATAACAAGTTCTTCGGGAAAGAAAGAAGGTCCAAGTGTCCAGCAGCCTTCAACTCCTGTTCCCCCTGCAGGAGGAACAACAACACCTGCCCCTACACCTCCAGGACCCCGAACCCCAGGAATGCTTACCGGCGGAGGTGCTCCCTCGGGAACAACTCCACCTGCACCGGGTTTCAAAGGTTTATTATCTAGTATAGGACAAGCCATTGGAACCACAGGAACACAGCAAGGAGCCTCAGCCACTGGTTTCTTTGATATTTTATTCAGCAGAAAATTGGAATACTCCGAATTACCGGATGTGGGCGAACCCTTAACTTTGCCGGGTCCGATGACTGTAGGAGAATTTCTGGAAGCCATCCATTTAGCAACAAACTGGAATATTGTTGTTTCAGATGGTGCCAAAGATTTACAGATGAATTTCTGGATTGTAGATAAAAAACCAAAAGAAGCGTTAGAAGTATTAAAGTTTTACGATATTTTTTATGAATTTGATGAAAAGACAAATTTTATGCGTGTTTTTACAAAGGAAGAGTGGTTAATTAAAAAATTTGGGGATTTAAAACCGCATGAATTTAAAATTAATAACGCCGATATATCCTATATGGAAGCCATTCTATCCTCCCTTTTGTCTGGAATAGGGAAAATGATAACCGATACACGAACCGGCGTAATCTATGTGTGGGATATTGAAGACAATATTAAGCAAATGGAGAAGACAGTTAAGGAATTGGATGTCCCGCTGGAAAAGAAAATTTTTACAATTAAGCATGCAGATGTTTCCGATGTAGAATCCGTTTTGACTTCTATGTTAACTCCGAACGGAAGTCTTCTGGTAGATACGCGAAGTGGAAATATCTTTGTTTGGGATTCCCCTACATCATTAGAGAAAATGGAAGAAGTGGTGGCCCGTCTGGATGTTCCTATGGAGACAAGGAGTTTTTCCATCCAATATGTAGATGTTGAGAATATAGCAGATTCTCTTGGGGAAATGATTTCACAAAGGGGTGTCGTTCAAGTAGACCCACGCACCAATGTTATTATCGTTACGGATTTGCCTTCACGATTAGACCGTATTGGTGAATTTATAAAGACCTTAGATATACGGCTTGAAACACGCACCTGGGTAATTAAATATGCAGATATTGATTTTATTGCAGACCAGTTAGAAAATCTTGTTCCTTCGGACATGGGACAGGTTATTGTAGATGACACAACCCATCAGATAACGGTAACGGCTTTGCCCAGTCGAATTGCAGAAATTGATGAATTAATAAAGACATGGGATGTTAAGCGGAAACAGGTATTGATTGAAGCATTCATTGTGGAAATGGATACGGAGTTGGAACGCTCCTTAGGTATTAATTGGTCTTACTACGGAACTTCGGGCAATGTGCCAATCGTTATCCATGGAGGTTCCGGTGTAAAAGATATTGCCTCTCCCTCTGGAAGTGGGGAATCTATGAGTGTCGGGCAACTGCCGTCATTGGTTCCGCGTTTTGGTCCTTTGACTGTAGATAATAGTGGCAACATTACACGCCCACAACTTCAGACACTTCAGAACAAACCTGTTGTTGACCATTTTCTCGGGAATAATCTATCCGTAGCCTTAAATTATCTTGACCGCCAAAACAAGGCAACTATCCTTTCTTCACCGCGAGTGGTGGTTCAGGATGGAGAAGAAGCCATCTTTGAGAACGCTACACGCGTGCCGTATATATCGGGAACCGCAGGAGGATATTCTCCATATACTTATTCATATCGTCAAACTACAACGGGTACCAATACAAATAGTCAATACAACCAGTATAACCAATATAACCCTTATTATAGTTATCCTTATTATGGTGGCTATTACGGTGGCTACAATCGGGTAGAATTTATTGATGTGGGAACTATCTTATCAGTTGTTCCTCGTATTACAGAGGATAATAGTATTCTATTAGATATTAGTGCTGAAGATAGCTCGTATAAAGATAAAGAAATTAAAGCCTACGACCAGACATCTACGGTGCCTGAGAAAACTATACGCCATGCAGAAACGCAACTTCGTGTGCAAAGCGGTGAGACGGTAGTTTTGGGAGGATTGCGGAGAAGTCGGAGTTCTCATCTAGTTACAAAGACGCCATTGTTAGGAGATATTCCACTTTTAGGTAAGTTGTTCCGAAATCCATCACGGGCCGCAAGGAACGATAATTTGCTTATTTTTATAACCACCACAGTTGTTGATGAATATACCCATCCGGAAGCGGAAATGCTTACCCGTGCTGAGGACAAAATTTCAGAGGATGTTCGTTATGAATCCCGCAATCTCTGGGGTAAACTTCATGAACAGGCATATCCCGACCGTAAATCGGAAATACGCGTTTCTGTAGGAAGTAACGGAACCCTATTTATGGGTGGTCAAAAAGTTCATTTGTCCGAATTACCTCAATTACTCGAAAAAGAAAAAGGTAAAGGGAAGAAAAAAGTATTATTAAGAAAATCACTTCGCACACCCGACAATGTTATTAATGATGTAAAAGGAGTGATTGAAAAATGTGGTTTGACAATTGAATATGACTATACTAATGAACCTATAGTCGCATTGCCCGGTGAGCATTCGGAAGTAAATAACGCACCTATACAAGCAGTTGAACCTTCGGAAGAAACACAAGACAAATCAAAGTAAAGTAATTGGTATTTATTAATGGTTTTTTCAGAGATATAGAGTGGGGTATTGTTTTAACCAGTAAAATAATTGTGGAGGAAAATAATGGAACCAGAAAATAAAGGAATAGATAGAAAATTATTTGATTATCTATATCAATCTATCGAAACAACTCCCTATTATAACTTGTTAGGAATTCATCTGAACTCGGTATCAAAAGGAGAAGTGGTAATGTCTGCAATGCCGGAGGCCAAACATGCCAATCCTATGGGATTTATTCATGGGGGATTGGTTATGTCGCTGTTAGATGCGGTTATGGGCAATGCAGTGCGAAGTTTAGGTATCAAATCTGTAACTGTAGATATTTCGATATCATTTCCTAAAGGGGGTGAGTTTGATAAGACTTTACATGCAGAAGGTAAAGTAGTCCATGCGGGGAAACAGGTAATATTTGCAGAGGGGAAGGTTTATTCTGGAAAAAATATCATTGGATATGGAAAAGGCACTTTCTACAAAATCGGTGAGATAGAATTGTGATACAAAAAGATTGATAGAGTATTAAATTTCCGTTATAGATAGTTCCGATATACAGAAATGCTTGCAAAAAATAGGGAGGAAAATGCGGATAAATTCTTCACGAGTGGGACAGGTTCTATTTCTATTTAATTCATTTTTTAATGAGGTAACTTTTTTATCGGATATTCCACAAGGGATAATCCATTGAAAAGGAGTTAAGTCAAGATTTATGTTAATACTAAATCCATGCCATGTAATACTATTTTTTACTCCAATTCCAATAGCAGCAATTTTTCTATTTTCGACCCAGACACCTGTAAGAGACTTTATTGTTTGTGTGGAAATGTGATAGCAGGCAAGGGTATCCATTATCGCCTCTTCTAATTTACGGATATACTGATGGACAGACATCGCACGGGTTGCAAGATTAAGAATAGGATAACCTACTAATTGTCCGGGCCCATGATAGGTTATGTCTCCTCCGCGGTCTGCGTGTAAGAAACGAATACCTCGTTCTTTACAAAGTTCTGGAGAGATAAGGAGATGTTCCTGCTGAAATTGTCGTCCTGCCGTAAAAACAGGAGTATGTTCAAGAAGAATAAGATATTCTTCTGCCATACCGTTTTGTAATTTATCCCTTCGCTCTATTTGTTGCTGGTAAATAGTATCGTAATCTTGTGGATTTTTGTAAATGAGTACTTCAAGCATGGAACGGATTTCTGCCTTCTTATCCCGTTTTTGGAGGGATTTCATTTGGGAAATCTACAGCAGGCTCTAAAGGAATACCTATTTCAAATATAGCACCTCTGGGTTGTCGGTTATGACAATTTACCCAACCCCGATGCCCCATAACAATTCTTTGCACAATGGATAGTCCCAACCCTGTCCCGCCTTTTTTCTTTGTAACAAAAGGTTTAAAAAGTTCATGTTTTTTTATTTTTTCAGGAAGCCCCGGTCCTTCATCTTCGATACGGATAATAATGCATTCTCCGTCCGAATCAACAGAAATTCGCACCCATTTTTTATCTTGTTCCATTTGCACCTCAATAGCATTGCGGATTAGATTGGCAATAGCCGTGGATAACTTGTCCGCATCAGCAAATATAAATTGAAGATTTTTAGGGATTTTTTTTACTTCTATAATTGCGGAATGTTTCTCAATAATATGGGAGCAAATATTTATTGCTTTTTCGATAACGAAATCAGTGGTTTGCTTTTGAATATACACTTCCTGGGGTCTTGCAAAACTAAGAAACTGATTTACCAGAAGATTTAACTGTTCCGTTTCCTTCAAAATAAGATTTAAATTTTTTATAAGTTCGGGCTTATCCGCTGTTTTCTGGATTAAAAACTCTGTCATGCCTGAAATAACACCCAGAGGATTACGAAACTCATGGACAATACTTGCCGTTAGTGTTCCAATCTGGGCTAACTGTTTGTTAACCTCCGCTTCGTGTTGTAATTTTTTTATCTGTGTCAGGTCTGTGAATAAAAAGACAGCTCCAAGAATTTTATCTCCCTCTTTAATTAAGGAACTGGTTAAACCTAATATATTTTCTTCTTCAATGTCTAATGTTATTTTTCTTCGTGAAATGGACTCTTTCTTATCAAGCAACTCTTTATAAATCTCTACAAAGGGAGTTAATTCTTTAATATGAAAAATATTTTTTCCAGGCTGCAATATGTGATGCTTCAGTTTCAGATGTTTCAAAGCAGATGGATTGACAAGCAGGATATCCCCTTCATCATTGATTACAAGGACACCACTTTCCAGATTTTGTATTACGCTCTGGGCTATGAAGTCAATGGAATTATTCATAAAATATCTTCTCAATAATTATATTAGATTATAATTTTTTAAGTATTGGGTTCAAGATTTTCTAAAGTCTCGGTGAGCAGGACAAAATCGTTCCATGTTAATGTCTCTGCACGACGCGATGGGTCTATGCCCGCCGTATGCAATGCGGTTAATACCTGGGAGGTGGAATAGGACAACAGGGGAGATTTACCCAATGCGTTTTTAAGGCTTTTTCTTCGTTGCGAAAAGGCGGAGCGAATAATTTGAAGCACTTTTTTCCTTTTCTCTTCCGTCATGAGTGGAGGTATAATTTTTCGCAATCGGATAATACAACTATCTACTTCAGGACGCGGCACAAAACAAGTTCGCGGAACAGAATGTATCAAATCTACATGGTACAGGGACTGGACAGCAAGACTTAACACCCCATAATCTTTAGTCCCAAATCCTGCGGACATCCGTAGTCCAACTTCGTATTGAACCATAATGACAATCAGTTCAACATTTACCGATGATTCTAAAAAATGGAACAAGATAGGAGTAGTGATATAATAGGGCAAATTGGAAATCATTTTATAATGTTGAGCATCAGGGATAAATTCATGAACGAGGTCTTCTAATTCATGATTTAATATATCCCCACGGAATAATTTTACATGAGGCAGGTTTCCAAATCGGTCTTCTAAACAGGGCATAAAAGAAGGGTCTATTTCTACAGCAAGCACTTTGCCTGCATGTTGCACCAGATGCCAGGTAAGGGCTCCCAATCCAGCTCCTACTTCTATTACCGCATCATCTTTGTTCAGATGAGCCGCTTCCACCATAATACGATGGATATTATCATCAAGAAGTAGATTTTGTCCCAATCGTTTTTTAAAACGGATATTATATTTTTGGCACAACTCTTTTAAGGAGGGTTTTTCCAATCGCAATCCTTCAAGAGAGGGAATAGGGGAAAGTGTTTTCGTTTCTTTTTTAGAGCGTTCCATATTGGATTATGAGGATTTATCTACCAGTGTGAAAAGGAACTGGGCTTTGGCAGAAACAGGAATTTCAAGACGGAATGAAACTTTTACATCTCCTTTTTCATCTTTTGCGTTGGGTGGTAATTTTACGGGTATTGTTATCATAACTTGAGGAATAAGGTTCGGGGGTAAAGGCTTTTTTTGCGTATAGTATTCTATGGGTGCATTAAGAACATCATAAGTTACTTCGCCAATTTTATAATCTTCAGAAGGGAGTTCAAATTGTCCGGAAAACACCCATAAATCTTTGGTTGGGTCCGGTCGGGTTATTATGCCGCTAAGTCCAAAAGAACCTTTAATAGAAAATCCTTCCTGACCGACCAGAGGTGTTTGTTGTATAGAGAAAGGAAATCCTGCTCCCGCTACTCCAAAACGCACTGTGGCATGGGCTTTTTTATCTGTGGGAGTAGAAGTTTCTGATGGTTGTTTCGCAATAGTTGTATCTGATTTAGTTTCTGTACCCGAAATAGGTTTTTGTTCGGAGGGGATTTCAGGTGGTGGAGTAGGAACGGATGATGTGACGGGTTCAGCCATTTCGGGAGGCTTTTGAGGTGTGGGCTGACTGGGGATACAAGAGCAGAAAATAAAACAGAAAAAGAATAATGCTGTGATTGAACAAATAATTTGTTTCATTAAAGTTCCTTCTAACTGATAAAAGATTTAAAGTGTTAACGATATGGTATTTATTATAACGAAAAAAGATAACTAATGAGTAGTCAAAGCGGAAAAAGATTTTATTACCACAAGCATACAAAAAAAATATAACAAGATGAATGTTTTTGATATATCTTATTTGGCTTTCAAAAAGATAATAAGATGGGAATTTTTATTTAGAAGATTTTTTTCGCCTACGGTTCTGTCGCCATCTACCTGCCCATTGATATATCGGTGAGATGTACGGTCCTAACCGTGGCATAAGCGATACGAACTGAAATAGTTTAACCTTAAAGCGAGGCAGGAAAATTTCCATAGGCTTTTTGCGTAATGCTCGTTTTACAATTGCTTTTTCAATATCATGAACGGTTAGAATTCGTAATCCAGAAAAGTAAAGTTCTGCTGCATCTACATTCAGTTGATTATCTAACATAGGTGTTTGAACGGTGGCTGGACAAATTACAGTAACAAACACCCCTTTTTTGCGAAGTTCCATACCTGCAGATAGAGAATAAGCACGAACGGCATGTTTACTTGCAGAGTAAATGGATAAACCGGGGACAGGAACAACACCTGCAATAGAGGAAATATTAATGATATGACCATGTCCGCGTTCAACCATGTGTCGAGCGGATATTTGTGTCCCAAATATAGTTCCTTTGAGATTTACATCAATTTGTGAGTGGATTTCTTTCAAAGGTGTCTCTGTTACCCAAGAGGAAAGAAGCAATCCGGCAAAATTAATCGTAACATCAATCCCTTCCCATTCTTTTATCGCTTTATTGAAAACTTCTTCCCATGCTTCATAGTTGGTAACATCCAATTGAAAGAGCCGAACCTGCGATGGGGACCAGCCTTCTTCACTGGCTATTTGTTCTAATCTTTCACCCGCAATATCGGTTGCGACTACGCGATGACCCTGTCTTACGAAAACGGTGGTCATGTGCCTACCCATACCACTGGCACAACCTGTTAAAAAGAAAGTTTGAGGCATAGAATTTTCTCCTAAGGGATAAAGCCTCTTAATAGATTTATATTGTTATAAAGAAAATAGGTATATTCCGGAAAATATGGCAAGGACCTTTATAAGAAGACCCATTATCCATAAACCGATATATGCAAGGTCATCTAAAATTCCCACTGTTTTATACTCCTATTCCTGAGAAATTAAAAAAGTTCGTTGTAACCAAAAATAGCAAGGAAAAAAAGAACTACATCCATAAGAAAAATAAATATCACCGTTAAAATTTCAACCATATATATATCCTCTTTGTTTTATATGTTTTTTATTTGCTTGCTTTTTTCATTCTCTTTGAAAGTAAGTATACCAAAAGGTCAAAAACCATGCAAAGATTTTTTAACAATTCAGGAATATTTTGTTTGGATAGCAGATAGAATATTCTCAACAACTTGTTCGTGATTTTGTTGATTACATTCAATAGTAATTTCTGCCCATCGTTCATATAATGGTGTCCGTTCTTGATACAAATCAAACAAGGTTTGTCCTTTTGTTCGAACCAGACCCCGTTCATCTACACTTTTTGCTCGTCGGTTAATTTCTTCAAAGGGATATTGAAGATAAATAATTGTCCCGAGATTTTTCAAATACTCCATGGCTTTATCACTATATACAACACTTCCACCTGTGGCTATAACACATTTTTCAGGATGAATGGATAGCACATATTTTTCCTCTATGTGCCGAAATTTCTCAACACCTTGTTCATCAATAATCTGTTGCAAAGATTGGCCTGTATCCGATTGTATTAGTAAATCGGTATCTAAAAAATTCCATTGCAAAGATTTTGCCAATAATACACCAATAGTGCTTTTTCCAGACCATGGCATACCAATAAGTACAATATTTTTCTTCTGCATTTTCTACTCCACATTTCAAATTAAGATTAAAAAATTACAGATATTTTATATTTATGAAGTGAAAAAATAAAATTCTATATTCAGAAAAATTTTATTTGATTTTACGAGCAAATTTCTTTGATCGTTTCATACGAACTACATGAAATCGGAGATTTTCATTTTTTGTTAGTTGAATGAGTTTTTTTATCCCGCGTCGTATAGTTCGATGAATATTGGCTGGGTGGCTATGAAATTTTTTGGAGATAAACTCAAGCGTTTCCCCTTGTAAGTAATAATGCTCAATATATTTCCTTTCTTTGATACTTAATTTCCGTTCCATCTGCTTCTTCACCCAATTCAAAAGCTGGGCTTTTTCCTTGCTCCATTCAATTTTTCTTTCAATTTCTTCGGGTGTTTCATACCACAAAGACTGGGCTTCAGAAATCTCTTCTAAAAATTGAGATGACACAAAGACTATATTTCGAAAATTATCGGAAGGTTCTCTGTGTCCTCCATTAGATTTACAATTATTTTTCTTAACATCCTTTTTCATCTTCTGACTCCTTATATTTTTATTGATGATTAAAAATTTTATTGATGATTAAAAAATTCAATAAGATTTTATTAAGAGTCAGGAGAAAAAATATTTTGATTTCCATTTATTTTTCAGATATTTTTCCTTTGCGTGTTTTTATAGTCAAAAAATTATGGAATTAATAAAGGTTATTTATTCTTTTTAATTGCTATATAGTGATAATGTTTGTTAATTCACACAATATATTGTGTTTTTTGGGGCAAAAAATTTTTTAAAATTTTGAATATTTTTATTTGACAAAGGGTTTTATTATGTGATAACATAGTTCAAATTTAATATGAAAGTTCATCGTCACCAATTCCGAAATCTGCGAGCAGAAAGGAGGAATGAAAAATAAAGAGATAACTCGCTGGAGTTGGGATGGGCGATGTGTCCGATAAACTTAATATATAGGTGTCTGTGAGGGCAGACACTGAAATAAACAAAATTACCTCATATTAAATAAAACTGTAAGGAGTAAAAACTATGCGTAAAGGTATGTTAGTTATTGCAGTATCTTTAGTACTTCTTGGTACTATGGCTTATGCCGAACTTCAAAATGTAGAAGTCGGTGGTAAAATTCGTATTCGTGCAAACTGGTTAGATTATGATGATGCCGGTGAATCCAGCTTCATCGAACAGAGAACCAGATTAAATGTGAAAGCAGACTTCACAGATGAAGTGACTGCATTCATCGAATTAGACAGCTATGACATTTGGGGCGAAGATTTTCGTTCCCAGAACTACATCACGGGTGTAGATGCTCGTCAGGCGAGCGTTGATGATGTAGAAGTTTATCAAGCCTATATCGAAGCCCGTGAGATGTGGGGAACCCCGCTTCGTGCCCGTGTCGGTCGTCAGGAAATCACATTAGGCAGTGGCTGGCTTGTTGGCACAAATGACAAACGCTGGGGCTTCACAGGTCTTTCTTGGGATGCTCTTCGTTTGAGCTATGTAACGGATATGGTCAGTGTCGATGCCATCGCAGCTAAATTAGCCGAATCCATGGGTGATTTCGCAGAAGATGATATCGACCTCTATGCTATTTATGGCAGTTACACAGGTCTTGAAGACATCGTTATTGATGCCTACTGGATGTATGTCCGCGACGATGCAACAGCACTTGAATCCGACCTTCATACATTAGGTCTTCGTGGTGCTGGCAAAGTCGGTGCCTTCGACTTTGAAGCCGAAGTTGCATATCAGTTAGGTGATGCTGAGGACACCGGTTGGTGGATTTTCGGTGTTGACCGTGACTATAATGCATGGGGTGTTAACTTAGAAGCCGGTTATACATTCGACATCTCCTGGCAGCCTCGCGTTTATGCCGGTTTTGCTTATCTTGAAGGACCGGACTATGACCACAATTGGTTCGCCAAAGATGATTTCGATTTTGCTTTCAATCGCTTATTCTCCAACTGGGAATACAGTGATTTCTTAGACCAAACTCAAATCACCAATGTATTCGTCTATCGCCTTGGTTTAGGTGTCCAGCCGACCGAAGCAGTAAAACTTGGTCTTGAAGGACAGTACTATGTAGCCGATGAAGACTGGGGTGCTGACGATGAATTAGGTTGGGAAATTCAGTTAACAGGTGCTTACAACTACAGTGAAGACTTAGTTATCCGCGCTGGATATTCCCACTTCTTCGGTCAAGAAATTCTTGAAGACCAGGATTTCAACTATCTGTTCGCAGAGACCGAAATCAGCTTCTAATCAGAACATTCGACTTGAAGTTTAAGGGTTAAATCCCTTATAGCCCCGCAGGGTATTTGCCCTGCGGGGTTCTTATTTGAAAATGAATACCGAATTCTTATATCGTTTTATATATTTCTTCTTTAAATGTTTTGCAATTAAATCTATTAAAAAAGAAAGGGTCCTACTTTGAGTGAAGAGAAAGTTATAAAAGCAACAGAAGCACTGGATTTGTTATACGAATTTGAGCGTGAACCTGTAACGGATGATAAACTTCAACCGGGTAGATACTTTGCTGGTTTATTTGCTGGTGAACATGTCGCAGGGACAGAATTTGTGATTGGTGCTTTGTTTGTGAGTTGGGGTGTTAATGCATACGATATTTTTGTAGGTCTATTACTTGGAAATTTGATGGCTGTATTGACATGGACTTTGATATGCGCCCCAATTGCTGTTAGAACGCGACTAACTTTATACTGGTTTTTACGAAAAGTTGCTGGTCCTGTGGTAACAACGATATATAATGTTCTCAATGCCTTTCTATTCTGTATATTAGCGGGGTGTATGATTACCGTATCTGCTTCCGCTGTTCGTGTTCCCTTAGGAATACCTCCCCAAACAGAATGGATACCTACAGATTTCCGATTTGTGCTGGTCGTTTTGGTAGTAGGTGCGGTTGTGGTGACTCTGGCGATATTGGGATTTAAACGACTATCCCAATTTTCTGTCGTATGTTCACCGTGGATGTTTTTGATGTTTATTGCAGGTGCTATTGCTTTATTACCTGCAGCCGGTGTTGATATTCGGAATTGGAATGATTTCTGGCAAATTGCTACACAGAAAATATGGACAGGGGTTCGTCCAGATGGAAAAGAACCCATCTCCTTTTGGCATGTAGCCGCCTTTGCGTGGATATGTAATCTGGCAATGCATGGAGGATTGTCCGACATGGCTATTTTCCGTTATGCCAAATCCTCCGCCTATGGCTTATTTTCGGCTTTTGGTATGTTTTTAGGTCATTACTTGGCGTGGATATGTGCGGGTGTGATGGGTGCTATGGCTGCTTTGCTACTACAAAAAAGTATTACTGAATTGGATTCCGGTGCCGTAGCAACACAAGCATTAGGTTTTTCGGGATTAATTGCTGTGATATTAGCAGGATGGACAACTTCAAATCCTACCTTATATCGTGCAGGATTAGCGTTACAGGCAGTTACTCCCGGTTGGCCGCGTTGGTTAGTAACTTTATTAGCAGGAGCAGGAACAACGGTTATAGCCTGTTCTCCTTTTGTATTTACAAAATTACTCGATTTTGTGGGTTATTATGGGCTACTCCTTATGCCCTTAGGGGCAGTAGCATTTACCGAATACTGGATATTCCCTAAAATCGGACTTACTCGTTACTGGACTGAGAAAAAACGGTTAGCAATGAATTGGCCTGCTCTATTGAGTTGGTTAATATCTATAGCCGTTGCTATTACTTTAGAAAAAAGTGGTATTTTACACTTGTTCTTTTTATTCGTCCCTGTTTGGGTCATGACATCTGTATTATATATAGTCCTTTCTATGTTTATGGGTGCTCG
>DAOSUS010000010.1:69050-71830 GCA_035378955.1 Candidatus Hydrogenedens sp.
GGGATGTTCCTGCAGATGCAGAGGAAATCATTCCCACAGCGGAAAATCGAAAATTAGGGCCTGTATCTAAATCTCAAAAAAGCAAAGAAACTTCTTCCTTAACTGACCCAGTATTGCTTTTATCAGGTGTTATTGCAGGCTTGTCATTAGTAATATGTTTAGCAATGGCAATCTCAGTATTCCTAAAAGGCACAAATGGATTTATGCAAAACCTTCAATCATTCCATCATATTTTACTATATCCCACATTTGCATACTTCATTGCAGGGACAATATTTATTATCCGTAGAGACCGTAATGGCGATAACGCTTAAAACTAACGGTAGCGATTAAAAAACAACAACATATTAAAATATTTTATGAAGTTAAAAACCCAACCTTGGGCAATTTATTTAACGGTATTTACATCCAGTATGGCGATTATGTTTTTGCAACTGGTTGCGGGTAGGGTAATAGCCCAATATTTAGGACAAAGTTTATTCACCTGGACAGGGATTATTGCTACAACACTTGCGGGTATTGCATTTGGAAATCATATCGGAGGAATACTTGCAGATAAGTTTTCAAACCACCGCACAATCCCGATACAATTTCTTTTAGCCTCTATGGTTATCCTTCTTATTTCTTATGCAAATCATATTCTTGGAAATTTAGGATTCCTTCTGAGTTTTTCTTGGGAATGGCGTATTTTTATACATATTTTTCTGCTATTCATAATACCCTTTTTATTGTTAGGCACAATCTCACCTGTTCTCACCCACTTATTAATACAAATTAGTTCTCAGGTAGGAATCCGTGTAGGGATTTTCTTCGCCTTTTCGTTGTTGGGAAGTCTTATCGGGACTTTTATAACGGGATATATTCTGCTTGCCTACTTTTCTTATACAACCTTGCTCATTATATCTTCCACCATTCTATTCCTTATTTCTATAGCCTACTTTGTTGCTGGAAACATATACAGACCTATCTTGCAGTCAGATGACGAAACCGATAATCAACAGGTGGAAAAGAACAAGGTTTCATGGGAAGGAGATTCGCAACCTTTTTATAAATTGCTTTTACTCTCTTTCTGGGCAGGTGCAGGGATAATGATACTGGAAATTGTTGCGGGTAGACTTCTGGCACAAAACTTTGGTAATTCGTTATACACATGGACAACAATAATCGGTGTGGTTTTGGGTTCTCTTTCTATTGGTGGTTATTTAGGTGGATATTTAGGACACCACTTTAACCCGCGAAAGATGATTACCTTCTTTTTATTTTTTACAAGTATAACTACATTATTTATTCCTTTATTACATATATTAGTGCCATGGAATTCTTTATTCTGGGACCTTTCCTGGCCTGTTCAAATATTCATACATTCCCTTATTGTTTTTGGTCCTGCAAGTATTGCCTTTGGAACCTTATCTCCGCTTTTGGTGCGTATGATTCCTGCTGAAGTAAAGGGAGAAATTCAGGGGAAAAAGATTGGTAAGATTTATGCAATGAATGCAATCGGGGGAATATTAGGAGTTCTGATAACCGGCTATTATACAATCGCCTATTGGGGTTCGAATTTAACATTAATGTTTATTGTAATTGTATCATCACTACTCTTTTTGTGGATAGCAAATAATAAATGGCTTGCAATTCCTTATGTCGGGTTCAGCCTTCTTCTAATGTTAAGTGCTATGGCTCCTTACTCACCATGGGATTCCCTCGCCATACAATTGGCAGTAAAAACATATCATACGCCCGATGTTATCCTCGAAAAGGAAAGTCATTACAACTATATCAAAGTTAGAACCCCAGACCCTGAACGCCCTTACATTAGAGACCTTATTTTGGATAAAATGATTCATAACCGTAAAGACATGAATCAGCCGTTGAAATTGATGGGTATCTACGAACATTTCTTTGATGCGGGGATTCGGTTTGCTTTTCAGGACACAGGTCCCAAACATATCCTCGTTATTGGTGGAGACGGATATACCTTCTGCCATTTTTTAGAAGTAGAATATCCGCAATGTAATATTGAAGTAGCAGAGATAGACCCCGAGGTTACAAAAACCGCACATACGGCATTAGGATTACCTGATGATACTCGTTTATCCATTTATCATCAGGACGGTCGAAATCGGGTGGAAGATTTAGTAAAGCAAATAAGGAAAGGAACACAAGAAGGCTTTTACGATTGCATTATTAACGACTCTTTTAGTGACTATACAGTCCCCTTTCATCTAACAACAAAAGAGTTTGTCGAAAAAATCTATACAATTTTATCTCCACGGGGTATTTATATGTGCAATATGATAGATTGCCTCCAATTTGCTAATTTTATTACTTCTATGTATAAAACTTGCAGCGAAGTATTCCCTTACACGTATGTATATTCAACCATGAACGACCCTATGGTAAGGGATACCTTTATCCTTATTTGTTCGAAGAAACCTATACCTGCGGAAGAAATAAAAGACTGGGTCCGCACGAAGCACGGCTCCAACGGTTATTATATTCCCGTAGAAAAAATAAAAGAACTCAATTCCTACAATTATGCACCAATACTCACAGACCAATATGCCCCCGTTGAAAACTTGCTGGCTCCTATGGTTTCGCTAACCGAAGAAACCCCATACATCCGCCGTTTAATACGCATCATTCAAAAAGCAGAAAAAGGGCAAACCCAACAAGCCACACAGGACCTAATGAGTATAATCCAGCAACGCCCCAATTTTAATGATGCCTATGTTATATTAACACAATTACTCATGCAGGAAAAACGATTTTCAGAAGCCATA
>DAOSUS010000011.1 GCA_035378955.1 Candidatus Hydrogenedens sp.
CCTGTAATAACAACCTTTGCTACTAATTTTGGAAAATCGTTTGTAGTACTCATATTTAAATCTCCTTTAATTTTTGTATGTTAAATTGTTAGTCTTTTCCACCTTTGGCTTTATGATAAGCTAATATTGCTTCAAAACCAGCACAGAATAAACGGAACCTTGCTGTTCGATTGTCGTCTGCTATAGTTGTATCTGTTACTGCATCAATAGCATTTTCTAAAACTTCTTGCAAAAATCCGACCGATTCATGTCTCTTGGCGGTATAAGCAAGCATCGGCTTTAACATAAGCAATTGAGGAATAAACTTTTTGGGCTCTTGAAAGTTTTCTATTTTTTTTACATGACCAAAAATCCGTCTGATTTGGGTAGTAGTTAAATTAGCTGTTTTTACGAGATATTCCCCGTATTCTTCTGCTTCTTCAATAAATTTATTATCAATTCCTTCCATGACCATCCTTTTAAGAAATTCTTTAAATTTTTTATCTAGTTTTTGGTTTTGTTCTTCTCTTCTGTTATTCATAAATTAATCTCCTTTGTTTGATTTTTAATCTTTTTTGTCTCTTGTTAAAAATTCAACCCAGCGTAGAACGGCGCCGAGTTTGTCTTCGAGTTTATAAGCTCTATTTGTTTGGTTGAGTAGGTCATCTTGGATTTCAGTAATAATTTCAGTAATAATTTGATTGGCATCCGATTCCTTTTTCGTGTATTTTCTCAATCCATATACAAGCAACCATTTCCAACGGTCAAGTACTACGAGTTTCTTAATTTCATCGTCCTTCAGTCCCTGTAGTAAATATTTGGTTTCCTTTGCTTTTTGTTTCTGATATACATTTATAATTTCAAAAAGTTTATTAATCACACCATTGATTTCCTCTGCCGATAATTTTAATAATTGTTCCTTAATTTTTAATATAGTATCTTTTTCTTCATAGCCGATAGGTGTGTCAAAGATTACGATAGCATCTTTTTTATTTTCTTTGAAAGAACCGTTATTGGATATATTGCGGGTATAGGATTTAGCCTGACTTTCTGCAGCCTCTGCCATTTTTGCAGAGAGACGAATAGGTATAGAGTCTTCTATTATAATGATACCTCCGGAGAAAGATAGTCTTTCATGAGTGTAGTCAGAAAAATCTTCTCTAAGTTGGAAAGCGAAATCAATCACTTTATCCCAGGAACCAACAATAAATAAGTCATCACCTCCGCTGTATACAATACCGATAGTTCCTTTATAGGACTCCTGTTGTGCGAGATGATTTATATATCCTTCAAAGAAATCGGATAGAGCAGAGCTTAACATAGCAGAACGCGAAAGTGTATTGTTTTCAGAAAGTCCCTTTTGGAATATTTCCCCAAGACTATCTACATCGGCGCGGAAAATAGCAATTTTTTCTGGTCCTTGGGTTGTTTTTGCAAAATCTTTAAATTGGGCAGGAGCCAAAGGCGGGTAGCGGTTATCGTCTTTTTCTAACGGTCTTTTATTTACATCCAGATTCTCTTTAAGAGATGGCCAGTAACTGGCAAAGGGGCGAAAAGCTAAGGAAATTTTGTCGTATTTATTACATAATATTTGGGTTATTGTAGAAGTAATGTCGAATTTATCAAGGAATGTAATTTCAACTACATTATCTAAATTTATTTCCTTTAATTCATTATAAAATTCATAGTTAAATCCTAAACTGTTTATAAACTGTAGAGGTGGAGGATTATCTTCATTAACTTTTGTTTCTATTTTTCGGACCATCCATTTGGCATTACGAAGATTTTTACCAATTTCTTCCATTTGCTGCGAGTCATCTTCTTCAGGGTTTCCAGCAAGAAAATACTCAGAAACAGGATATTTATTTTTATCCATTGTGCCGAATATGTCATTGTAACGCTCTTCTGTTTGAAAGATAGAATATTTTTGTTGTTTTCTTTTTCCAATTTCACGAGTCACTGATTTCCATACTTCTGTAAATTTACCTTTTTCGAAGTGAGACAATTTTACAGGGGTTGTAGCAAGGAGGAGGTGTAGGTCTCCCTTCATGTAGTTAAGTAATTCATCGGAAATTTTTTTGTTAAGTTCCTCTACCTTTTCTTTTGCATTTTTAGGTAGAAGTATAAAGAATCTTCCTCCACCGGAATAGATAATGTTAGCAGGAGGCAAGTCAAATTGTTCACATATATAAATAGCAATAAACTCGCAAATCAGTTGTAGCAAGAAAGAACGAGCTTTGAGTTGTTTTGTGGCTCCTTTGGTTGGGATGGAGTAGATGTATTCCTGGATACCGGAAATATCCCCGCAAAGGAATGTAGCCACTTCTATTTGAGATAGGTCGTTTGTATCAGGGTTAGCAGATGGTTCAGATTGAGAAAGATTTTTACTCCAGCTGTTTATCATTTGGTCTATATCGTTGTCTGTTATAGTCTTATTTAGATAACTATGGGAGAGACAAGCTGAGATTGCAGAAGTGATTCGCAGGTGTTGAAACAAACTAATATCCGGGAAGATTTTTTGTTTTTGCGTCGGTGTTGCGGAAGGAATGCGACTGGTATATTTTTTCAATAGCGATAGCCATGTAGAATAAGGCAGGTTAAGTTTGTTTGTTTCAGACCATCCCAAAAACTTTAAATCTGTGATAAATTCATTCCATAGAGTTGTATATTCATTACTGTTCCCTTCATGA
Organism: Candidatus Hydrogenedens sp.; assembly: GCA_035378955.1. Taxonomy (NCBI): domain Bacteria; kingdom Pseudomonadati; phylum Candidatus Hydrogenedentota; class Candidatus Hydrogenedentia; order Candidatus Hydrogenedentales; family Candidatus Hydrogenedentaceae; genus Candidatus Hydrogenedens; species Candidatus Hydrogenedens sp. The sequence goes on from DAOSUS010000011.1 coordinate 2,670, forward strand.
AAAGATTGTGGGAAGAAATTATCACGGGAATAGTCTGGGTATTTCGATAATTTGAAATAAGTTTTTTGATTTGTTTTTTCTGCTTTGTTATTATCGAGTTCAAGATTATCAAAGATATTTTCAAGGCGGGCGGTAGAGTTTCTACATGTTGGGGGTTCTGCTTCCGTATTTTGATTTTTTACATGTTCGAATACATTCCGTTCCCCAGAGGAAAGCCAATCAGACAGTTTGATGACTTTCATTTGCCACTCATCTAATTCTTTAATATGGTGATGCAAAGCCCAACGGTAGATATCGGCTTCGTTAACATATTTTTCTATAAAGCAACCACTCCATAAAGCATGTTCATAAGTATTAAAATATTCCTTTTCCTGTTGTGAGAAAGGCTTTTCTTGTCCTGTTCGTTGCCAGAATTTTCCGATGTCGTGTAATAATGCAGAAAGGGCAACTTTTTCAATTGTTTCTTTTATGTTGATGTTTTTTTCCGTCATGTAATGTCCTTTCTATTTTTTTAGTTTATAAAAGCAAGGAGAATGCCATGTAAAGTCTTTTGAAAATTGATTGTTTAAGTTATTTATAAATAGACATTTAAAATCCATAAACAAAATCTTATCTTTGGTTGCCTCAAATAATTTTTTAAATTTTGATTTACATTTTTCAAGATTCATTTAAATTTTCTTTCTTCTTTAAGTATTGGCTTAAAGATTGAGGAGTTATTCCTAATAATCTTGCCGCTTCCGATTGGTTACCTTTTGCTATTTCAAGTGCTTTTTGGATGTAATAATCATGGATTTCTTTTTCAATAGTTTCTAACTTAAATCCTTCATAAGGATGTGGCAAGTACTGAAGATATTCTTCTGAATTCGAGAGAGAAAAAGAGAAGTCTAATAAGTCAGGTGTAATGATTCGTTTATCTCCCGATTCAATAATCGCTTTTTTAATGACATCTCTTAATTCACGAACATTACCGGGCCAATTGTATTTCATAAGTTTTGACATTGCTTCTGGAGTGACCTGAACCGTAGGAGTTTTATTATCAAATTTAGATATAAAGTATTTAACAAGGAGAGGAATATCCGTAACTCTTTCCCTTAAAGGAGGGATTGTCACAGGGAAACCAGCAATACGATGGTAGAAATCCTCTCTTATTTGTTTCTTCTCAATTAGTTTCTTTAAATCTCTATTTGTTGCAAAGACAAAACGAACATTTGATTCAATTTCTTTATCAACGCCAATAGGTCTAAATTTTTTAGTTTCGAGGAATCGAAGCAATTTTACTTGGATGGAATTAGGCACATCCCCTATTTCGTCGAGGAATAAGGTACCATTTTCTGCTGTTTTGCAAAGTCCATCTCTTTTATCAGACGCACCCGTAAAAGAACCTTTTTTATGTCCAAAAAGGGCACTTTCAAAAAGATTTTCACTTGTCTCGTGGCAGTTAAATGGAACACATTCCCCTTTTCTTCCGCTTGCTTTATGAATCATTTCGGCGAAGAGTTCTTTGCCTGTTCCTGTCTCGCCAAGGATTAAGATGTCTACATCTCGTTTTGCATATTTCCAGGCTGTTTGGCATGCTTTAATAAAATTTTCGGATTCACCTATAAGACCATAGTCGTAAAACGATGTGGGTGTGGTTTCTTCTTCTTTCCATTCCCGGGAAATTTTAGGCGAAACAACAGGGAATTCCGGTCTGGTGAAATCAATTTGGGTTATGGTTTGCTTTTCTGAACCGGCAAACCGTGCCTCTTTACAATGTATTACTTTTGCAGGTAACATGTTGCTGGCAGCTAGTAATAACAAACAAGCATGCATCGAAGGGGTACCGGAAGTTACAGAGATAAAAATTTCATAATCTTTTTTTAATAATATATCCTGTTCTTTTTGGATAAATTTTTTAAGTGCTTTAATAATTTCAGTGTGGCTTGTTGGGTCTTGGATTTCTGTATCAATAGTTTTTACTTCTTTATTGGGGTAGAGTTGTTTGATTTCTTTAAAAGTATCTTCAGCATTTTTGGAAAGTGATGGTGTAGCGAGAAGAAAGATATTATCAAAGTCGCCTTCTTTTATTGCAGATATGATAGGACCATAAAAATTACCGTCGGCAGAAACGTTCTCTTTTTTGCTAAAAGGATCATTAGAACCCACAAAACTTATTAGTATGGATGGTTTTTTCCCCATGTATCTCTCCTTTTTTATTATTCAATTTTCAATAATTGTATTGTATGAGAATAATTTCTTGTTTTTCAAATCATTTTTACAGAAAATTAATTATTTTCTGATGTAATAGCAAAATTCGGTATCCAATGGTTGTGAAACTGCAGTTTAAGATTTAAATGAATTAAATACTCGTCTGCATAGAACACGCTTTCCCATGAATTCTCAAATATAGTGTAAACTTTAAAAATATAATTTCTTCAAATTAAGAATGATTATGAGTTTTCGAATTATTGTATTTTAATCCACGCCAGAAATAAAACATACCTACTCCACTTCCGACTAATAGGGAAAAAATGATAACGGCATAGAAAAGTCCTTGACCTATTTTTTCTACCGCTTTGTTTATTCCTTCCCCTAATTGTGAAGTAAGTGTGGATGAGTACTCTGTCTTTTTAGTCCCATCGGGAGATGTTGTTTCCGAGTGCGGTTTGGGTTCAGAGAATTCTTTTATTGCATATACAGCAACTGCTCCGGCAGTGGCTATTTTTGCCAACCCCAATATTAAATCGTTTTTCGTTTTTGCTTTATCAATTGTTTCAAGTATAGCCTGAGGCGAGTTTTTAAGTCCCGTAAGGATTTTTGATTTGTCACCAGGTGATAAATTGGTTAACTTACTTTCATTTCGAAGTAAGGTAAGTACTTGATCTCGAGACAGATTTTTCATTTGGGATACACCTTCTTTTCCTAAAAGTTTTCCTACGGGTGCACTTAAACCGGGGTGTTTTATCTCCGCCTCAATAAATTCCTTACCATATTGGCTAATTAATTTTGAAAAATCATCTGGGTGGGAACGAGCAAATTGAATTCCGGCTCGGGCTACATCGTCCGATAAACTCCCAAAGAGTTTCAGAATATCATCAGTTTGTTTTACTCCATATTTATTAACCATCCAAATTACATCACTTGTTCCATAGCGTACTGTCTTTGTACCTAATTCTTTGATAAAGGTTTTAGCCCCGGATTCGCCAAGTTCTTTCACCGCTTTTTCAGAAATTTCTTCAATTGTCTCTTTTCCTACTTTTTTTATTACCTCCTCTCCCAGTTCTTTTCCACCTTTCTTTATCACAAATTCTATTAACTCCGATGCTAATTTCTCTCCGAACTTAGTTATTGTGGCAATCTGGGCATACCCCTGAAATGAAATCAAAAAAAGCCCTGTAATCAGAAGAACGGATAAGCAAATTCTATTTCTCATAAATTTATTCCTCCTTCGTAAGTTATTGAGTGTTGTCACAATATTAATATTATCGCGAGTCATAACTTTTCCTCCTTTATATCTGAGTAAATGCTTTATGACAATTATCATACAAAGCCCCTTCTGCTTTTTGTCATACTTTGGTGAAAGCCTCTTCCATTTCTGATGTTATGTCATTCTTCAGTTTGTCGAGCGATGTACTGACCTTTAGATAGATGTCTTTTTCATATTTACTATCTATATACCAGTCAATTACAAGCCCACCCAGGAACCCTGCACCGGCACCCATTACAGTTCCGAAACCTGGTAGTGTGAAACTTCCTATTGTGGTGCCACCAGTTGCTCCCAAAAGCAATGGATAATAAGAATCAATCACACATCCTACTAAAAGACCCAATACAGGACTGACAATAGTAGGCAGGCTTGCATATATAGCATATATGTTGGCATCTTTCTTAAAGTTACTTTCTACACTTTGTGTAACGCGTTTAATCATAGTGTCTATCTTGTCCTTATCAATATTTAGTTCAGGATATTCATCAGAAACTTTTACTAAATTGTTTTTGAAATTGATGTAAAATTTATTTTCGTTTTCCTTTAATTCGCTAACATATTGTTCCTTTACATTATTGACTGCGGTTTCTAAATCGTCGGGACTAAATACCTTAGAATAGAATTTTTCCTTAATATAGTTTTCCAAATCTCCCTTTGTCCAGTGATAAAGAATTGCAAAATTGGATAAATCTTTTACGAATTCATTAATTTTCTGCTCATACCCATTAAAGTTTTCCGATAATATACTTATGCATTTTTTCTTTGATGCCTCGTTGCTTTGTACCAACTCCCTGTAAGGTTCAGATATGGTTTCTTTAAAGATTTTTTCCTTATCTATTGCTTTCGTTGCCTCTTTTGTTTCCGGTGAACTCAAAGGATTGAAACTTATAATAATCCAACAAACAATTAAGCAGGTTACGAATGTTACAATCGCGCTAACTAAACTTTTATAAAAAATATGAACTTTATCATTTATTTTTTCTTCTGTAGTTCTAATATTGTCTTGTCTCATGTTAACTTCTCCTTTTTTTGTCAAGGTTTTCCCGGTTTCTGTTTTATTCTGTTCTACGATGTTTAAATTCTGTTTATTCATATTTTACCTCCTAAATTTTTAACTGTTAGAGTCGAGCAATTTATGTGCCAAGTATGTCAAAAGCCGAAAATAATTTTTATAAGTATTTGATATTAATTAGTTTATAGTTTATATGTTTTTATTCTATTATAGATAGTCGGAAAAGAAATTCTGGTTTGAAAAATCAATTTTACTTTAAATCTTTCAATCTAAACTTAAATACTGCATAAAAAGAGAAACAAATATCATATACTGTCTATAAGAAAATATCTTTCAAAACAAACAGACTTTACAAAAAAGGAAATAGATTTGGTTGTATTTAATGTGAATTTAGGTGATTTGTGGGGATAGAAAATACAGGCAGGGGTGGTCGTTTTTAAAGACATGAGGAAAATTGATAGGGATATTTATCGGTTTTATCTCTTTCAACAATTCCATTTATTCTGCTGTATATTTGTGAATCGTTGGAGATGGGAATAACATATTATCACTTAATAACTCCATTTGTTCTGCTATGTATTCGTGAGGAAATTTAGTAGCCACGAAAACTGTCATTAGAAGATGCAACACCACCTCTTCGTTTTCAGGCTATGTATTTGTGAGGAAATTTAGAGCCATGAAAAGGGAAGATTATAGTTCTTAAATCGAAATTTTTTGAAGATTGAATGTTAATAAATCCTCATAATAAAAGATAAAAAACTCAAAAAATTTTTTATTTATTGTCCTAAATTATATAAAACCTCTGAAGAAATAGAGTTTTTAGAGTGGTAATTAAATTTTTAAATATAAGGCAACAAATAACTTACAAGTATTAAAAATTTTTTCAAAAAAATTTTAAAAAAGGTATTGACAAACGGGAAAAATAATTGTATTATATTAGTAATACAGTAATACATAAGGATTCTAATTATGATTCGGATTAATACTCAAGATGGAACGCCGATATATATTCAGATTGTTCGGCAGTTCAAATATCTAATTGCAACAGGTTCTTTGAAGGATGGAGATGAGTTGCCTCCTGTCCGCACATTGGCACAACAATTATTAATAAATCCTAATACGGTAGCGAAGGCATATCGGGAACTTGAAAGTCAAGGAATGATTTATACGCGTCCTGGTGCGGGTACCTATGTGGCTCCTAAACGAATTTTGTTTTCGGATGAGGAACGATACCGCATTGTTTATGAACATATAGATTCATTATTGGTTGTAGCAAAACACCTTAACTTTTCATTAAAAAAGTTATTAGATCTTATACAAATCCGTGCAGAACAAATAAAACTGAATATAGAAGAGGAGAAAGACCATGACTAATCAAATCAAACAACAAAAAGATTCTGTTATTGTTAGAACCGAAAACTTGTGTAAGCATTTTGGGAAAAAGTGTGCGTTGGATGATGTAACTATAGAAGTGTCGCAGGGACGCGTATTTGGATTGGTAGGAGAGAATGGAGCGGGTAAGACGACTCTGATACATCATATCTTAGGTACTTATACAGCAGAGAAAGGTTCTGTCTCGGTTTTTGGTTTAAATCCGGTGAAGTATTCGAAAGAGGTATTAAGTCGCATTGGCTACCTGTCCGAAACACGCGACCTCCCCCGATGGATGAGTATTCAGCAGTTAATCCGATATATGGCTGCCTTTTATCCCAATTGGGATATGTCCTATTCAAACCAGTTATTGGAACAGTTTGAATTAGACCCGAAGCGTAAGATACGGGCATTATCGCGGGGAGAATTGGCACGAACGGGGTTGCTGGTAGCATTATCGCATCGTCCAGAGTTGCTGTTATTGGATGAACCATCATCAGGCTTGGACCCAGTAGCAAGGATGGATATTTTGTCAGCCGTGGTTCGTTCCGTAGCGGAAGAAGGAAGGACTGTTTTATTTTCTTCCCATTTATTAGATGAGGTCGAGCGGGTTTCAGACGATGTATGCATGCTTCATCACGGCAGGATTGTTATGAACGGCAGTCTGGAAGAGATAAAATCCCGACACCATTTGTTGGAACTGAAAACGAATAGCAGTAAATTGAATTTTGAAAATATTCCCGGTGTGATACGAATAAACGCAATGGGTCATGGGTATCGGGTGTTGTATAGAGGGAATGAAAAAGAAGGGAAAGAGCAAATAGAACAACAAGGTGGAGAAATAATTAATATCGCTGTTCCGTCGCTGGAGGAAATTTTTATTGCTTATGTGAAAAAACAATATAAGGAGTAACTTTTATGAAACTTAACTCACCGTGGAAAGCGTTGTTGTGGGAAGAATTATATGTAGGGGGGAGTATTGTAGGTTTAGTTTTAATAATATGTGCTTATGTTGCTCTTTCCTGTCGTATTTTTGCGTCTGTGTATCTTGTAGATTGGCAAGATGTGGACACATGTTTTTATCTGGTTGTATATGCCATATCAATTCTTTTACTCCTTCAGATAGGGAATTCCGGGGAGATGCATGTTGGCTTTCCTCGCAGAATATTGTATCTTCCTGTATCTTCTTCTTTAGTTGTAACGGTGTCTCTATTTACACGATTATTATTGATTGTTCTCTTTACCCTTTGCTCTCGGTTTATAGGGGCTTTTCTTTTATTAGACGATGAATTTTCCAGGTTATATAGTTATGAATACATAAATACATTTCTTGATTTTTTCCCTCTTGAAATTCGTTTTTATATTCCTTTAATTTTTCCTTCCATTGTGCACGGGGTTGTATATCTAACTATTCAATTTTTATGTTGGTTTTTTGTTCTTTCACCTTTTCTGGCAGGAGTAATTATATTTCTTTCGATTTTTACATGGTTAACATTAATAATTTTAGGCGATACAACTTTTATTGGTGATTTGTTTTCCTTTTTATTCGGTTTATTACCTCTTACAGGTGCAAAATATGGGAACAAAATATCTTATTTTGCCAACAATTACTTTCTATTTTTTGGATTGATACTTCTTTATACGGGTATTATCTGGTTTTTAAGTGTAAAGATTACTTCAGAGGTAAGGGCTGGTTCACGAAAAGATTTAAGTGCTTTACTTCCTCTGAATATTCTTAATATTCTAAATAAGTTAAAACCAGATATGTTTATAAAAAATTTTCCGAATAGTCGTATTGCTCAGGTCTGGTTTGAATTGAGAAATAATGGACTGGTGATTCCTGTATGGACTTTGATTTTTTGGTTGTTACTTTTTTCCCTTTATATTTCTATTATGTTTGTATTATTAGCAATCCAGGGGAAAACTTTCTTCCGCTATTCATACTTACAGGATATACTATTTTTGTTGTTCCCTCTGGTTGCTTTAATACTATCGGGTATTGTCTGGCATTTAAAAGTTAGCCGACGGAGGAAAAGGGATTATAGAGCAGGGGTATATTCGTTATCTCATATTCCTATAACTCGTAAAGAGCGAATTTATGCTTATTGGTTAGCAGGGAATATAAACCTCCTTATAACATTAATTAGTATCTGGATTGTTGAGTTTATCTATTTTTATTGGAAGTTTAAGATACATGTTTTACCGGACCCTTCTCAGGCAGATTTATTTCCCTCCATTTTTCAACTGCCTTTTTCTGATATGAGTTCGTTCATAATACCGCTGATGATATTTATTACCGGGATTACTATAACTTGTGGGGTAATCGTCTGGTTAATTATGTTTAATCCCTCAAGTATTCTTATCTCTTCATTTCTTATCCTCTGTCTGATTATATTTTTATATCCGCCTCTTCTTCCTTATACAATTAAAGAAGGATTTTTGATACTATATCATCTTTTTGAGATAGGAGAAGTAATTAGTTGGTTCATTTCTTTTATTAGCAATTTACTGATTAGTATTATCCCCGTATGTAGAATATCTTCTCTTTCTTTTCCTTATGTTGTTTTTCACGCAGTTTATTTTTACTATTTTATTATGTTTTTTGTCTATTTATTTATTGCATTTCGATCCCGTTTGTTGGGTAAAAAAGAAAGAATTTGCCTGCTTATTATTTTCCTGAGTATTTTTGTTTGTATAATGCCATGGCAATATCTGGGGAGTATAGATATATCTATATTTGCAGGGACATATTTATTTTTATCTGCAATCTTAACTATGACATGGCTTAAAATTTTGTTATTTGCTTATGGTTATAACTGGAAAACGCCGATTAGAAGTTTTTCGAAAAAACACGAAGATTTTCCAAAAACAGAAGAGCGGGTCTCATTTTTATTTTTCGGATATTTACTCCCTATCTTCTTTGCAATCTTAATACTTATTTCCCATTCACAAACAGGGACCTATAAAAAATGTATTGCATATTTTAGAGGAAATTCCCTGCCTACTACCTTGAAGGAAATGAATGAAAAATACCAGTCTGTTTCAAAGAATGAAAACCTCGCCATAAAATACTTTGATTTATTTCCACTGCGAAATAAGATTGAAATGGCAGAAATGAATTATAAGAAAGAACATCAGAAGGAGATTGATGAAAAATTTAAAACGGATGAAGAAAATTATCTGAGTATGATATTAAACAGGTCTTATAGGGATATAATGAAGTACGACAAGCCTATACCTGAAAATGTTTTTTGGGTATATAAAGAACTTTATGAGAAGTTATATAGAGAACTAACACAAAAACTTCATGAAATTGCTGAAAGTGGTTTAAATAAAGGATATTATCCTGTTGATTTAACTAAAGGTTTTTCTATGGAATTGAATCATCTTGCAATATTGAGGGATTTTATGTGGAAGTTAGGATTGGAGGCTATTATAAGTGCTATAGATGGTGATTACGAGAATATGTTACGGGCATTTCGAAGTAGTGCCTCTATTTATAATTCTCTGAAAGATGAGCCTGTATATATTTCCCAACTTGTTCGTATTGCCATGTTTCAGATTGTCTATGAGAATGTGCAATGGATTATTAATCATCAAGAATTACCCGAGGAGGTTCTTTTAAGATTAAGTAATATTATTCAAGATTTTATGGTGCCAACTGAAGAAAGGTCTTTACTTAATTGGAGTTTGCACACGGAATTGCTAATGGTTCTGTCTGTTTTGCCTATGTTTAATAGAGAGGAAGTTTTAATTGATTATAGTTCTTGGGGATGGGAGCTTAGATATTCTGAAAAAAAACCATTAAGAAAGATAATAAAGTCATGGGCGTCTCTTTTTGATGTGTTATATCCGGTAGACATAGAAAGAATGGTGGTGGTGAATTTATATACTGCTTTGAGAAAAACGGCTACAAATGTTGCTCGAGAGGAAAATATTTTTATACCAGAGAAAATCGCTCTTGAGTTTTACTCGAATCGTCTCTTAGAGAAGATGGAAATAAATTCGGGGATTACATCTATTTCTCCGTATTGGCTTTACATGACCATTCCTATAACTTACCCAGCATTGGAACGCTGTTTTGATGCTGAGTTACGACATTATGTGTTTATAAATCTTGTTCAGGCTGCTATAGCCATTGAACGATTTCGTTTAAAAAATAATCGTCTCCCTGAGGAATTACAGGAACTTGTTCCCGATTATATTTCAGCAATTCCTAAAGACCCATGGAAGAATGGCGAACCGATTAAATATATAAAAGGAGATGATTTTGCATTTAAAGTATATAGCATTGGGTGGGATAAAGAAGACGACGGTGGAGTGGAAAGGGATTTAGAAAAAGGAATAAGAAATATACACGAAGGAGATATCGTTTTTACGGTGCTGCCGTTAAATATTCGTCAACAGCCGGATATATCAGCGGATGTGGATTTGTCCTCGTTCTTTTCGAATAAGCCGTATTGAGGACGAATGGGACGGGGGACAGATGAGACAGATGAGACAGATGGGACAGATGGGGCGGATGGGACGAATGAGACGGATGGGACAGGGGACGAATAGGATGGATGGGACGAATGAGGTGGGAGGGGACAGATGGGGCGGATGGGAAAGATAGGGGGGGAAAGGGCAGATGGGACGGATAGGGCGGGAAGGAAAAATGAGATGGGACAGATGGGGTAGAGGGGACAGGTAGGATGGGTATAAGAAGAGAAGCGTTATATCGCGTAGCGAGCATATTCATGGTAGATAGAACAGATAAGGCGAGTAGGACGGAGGGGTTGGAAAGGGCGGATGGGGTTGGATGGATTAACTTGCGGTGCTTCCTGTGCGATAACCTGCTATGTCCACAGTAACAAAACGATAGCCTAATTTTTGTAATTCTTGAAGGACTTTCTCTCGGATAGGTTCGGAAATTAGTCGAGGTAAGTCTTGTAATTCTACTTCAATGCGTGCAAGATTTTGATGATTACGAACGCGATATTGTTTGAATCCTAATGACTTTAATATTTTTTCTGCATTTTCTATTCGTTTCAGGTCTTCGATAGTAATCGGTGTACCTGTAGGGATTCGAGATGATAAGCAGGCAAAACTGGGTTTGTCAGCAGTGGGTAATTGTCGCAGTTCACTAAGAATACGAATTTCCTGTTTTGTCATACCTATTTCCGATAGGGGAGTAATTACGCCGAATTTTTGCATGGCTAACTTTCCGCTTCGTGTTGTGTCCAATAAATCATCTGCATTTTCGCCACAGGCAATTGCCTGGAAATTATTCTGTTTTGCAAACTCCATCATGGTTTTAAAGAGTTCACTTTTGCAATAGTAGCAACGATAGGGGTCATTCTTTAAGAATCGTTCATCTTTGAACTCATTGGGATATATTATGGATATATTCCACTGTTGTTGTTTTGCTAATTCAAGGGCTTCTTTTAACTCGTCTCGAGGCATGCTGGGGGTATCTGCAATAAGCAGGACGCAGCGATTGCCCAATATTTCATGAGCGACTGCGGAAAGGTAGGTCGAATCCACACCACCGGAATACGCAATTACAAGTGATGTGAAATTTTGCAGGTATTTTTTAAGTTTCAATTCTTTATGGAGTGCTTGTTCTCTTAATGATGACATTTTTTATCCTTTTCTATCTAATGATATTTATAACCGTGCCATTCATATGTTCTACAAAAATATCGTCCAATCGGACATTACATAATTTGTTTTCTAAACAATCCGAACTTTTTACAGTAACACGAATATAATTATCTGTATATCCCTGCCAACAGTTGTTGACTTTTTCTTCAAATAAAACTGTTCTCTCGGTATTTTGGGATTTTCTGTAAAACAGATTTCGTTTTCTTTTACTTAATTCAATTAACAAATCTACACGGCGGTCAATTTCCGAATTTGCGACTTGCTCAGGAAAAGAATAGGAAGGGGTTCCTTCTCTGGGCGAGTATGGAAAAATATGTAGAAAAAATATCGGTAACTGTTCAAGAAAATGTAATGTTTCCTCAAATAACGATATTGTCTCACCTGGGAAGCCCACAAGAACATCAGAACTAATTCCGATATTCGGCACAGTTTCTATTGCCTTCTGGATAAAATCTTGATAGGTTTCACGAATATATCGGCGATTCATTTTTTTTAATATGGTATTTGAACCGGATTGTAGAGGTATATGGAGGTAGGGAACCAATGGAAACTGATTATCCTTCATTCGGATAAGGAATTCTTCATTTAACGAGGTAATCTCAATAGAACTTAATCGAATCCGTGCTTGATTTCCGAACTGTTTATAAATTGCATCTAAGAGGTTAATCAGGTTTTTCCCCTCAAAATTGTAATTCCCTATATTGACCCCTGTTAATACAATTTCTTTTACTCCTGCTTCAATACGCCAATTTATTTCCTGTAAAATTTCTTGCATATTTCGTGAACGGGAAGGTCCGCGGAGGTAAGGAATAATACAATAAGAGCAGTAGCAATCACATCCTTCCTGTATTTTAATGTTTGCTCGGTGAAAGCCTGGTATAGTAATGGGTTTTGTAAGCAAGCCATTCAATGCGGTCAGTTCCCATGTTGTCCCTGTTAAAAGGTAAGGGGTTTTTCGCTTTTCTCCTTTTATATAAGGGAACCAATCCATTTTTCGTTTATTATCTACAATCAGGTCTATGCCCGGGATTTCTTTCAATGTTTCTATATCTTTTTCAACATAGCACCCAATAACAACGATTTCTACATTGGGATTTTGTCGAATTGTATGGCGAATGACTTTCCTGCATTTTACTTCCGCCTCATGGGTTACTGCACAGGTATGGATAATACAAAGGTCGGCTGGAGAGTCTTTGGATGCAATTTCGTAGCCTAATTCATAAAGTTTTTGGAGCATTGCATCGGATTCTGCCTGATTTAAACGACATCCGAGCGTGTGAATATGAATATGTTTCATAGAACAAGTGTATCTTTTCTATTTTAAGGGATTACTTGATTAATTCTAATCCCTGAGGATAATTTTCGAGTAATCGCGAGAGATATAGTTCCGCCGATTCCAGTTCGCGATATGCCTTTTGAACATCGGCTGATGAAACTTCGCGTTTTAATGATTTTTTCTGAATCTCTTCATATTTATATTGTGTTATTACCTTATTCTGATATGCAATGATTACTTCCAGTTCTTTTAAGAGTTTTTGTTCAGGGGCAATTGTTTCCACCGCTCCTTCGATAACTTCATTTTTTTTAGACAAAACTTGGGGGCAATTTTCAATAATAGCCCTTAATTTAGAAATATTTCCTGTTGCTTTTTTGAATAAGATAGTTTCAGGGAGAAAATTATCGTTTTCCCGTGATGATATAAAATGCGGATTTATCCCGAGGAATATAAGTATCAGGGTAAGAATGCTCACAACAGAAAAAAGGAAGTATCTCATAACAGTTGCCTTTTTTGATTCTGTATCTTTACTTACTTATTTAAAAGCCAATGGGTTAATAATCGAATGCCGTAACCGGTTGGGTATTTACTGTCCCAATAAGGAATGTGTTTTACACCCCAGGCAGTTCCGGCAATATCAATATGTGCCCATGGAGTATCACCTTCCACAAATTGTTTCAAGAACACACCACCTACAATGGTTGATGCTTCTGATTTTGGACCAATATTAGCAATGTCTGCAAAATCAGACTGTATGAGTTTATCATAATCCTCCCACAGAGGAAGTTTCCAGAGGCGTTCTCCCGTTTTTTCGCCTGCTTTTATAAGTTCTTCTGATAATTCGTCGTTATTGCAGAGAAGCCCTGCGGAATAATGTCCCAATGCAATAATGCAACCGCCGGTAAGCGTAGCAACATCTATAATTTGCTGCGGAGAATAGTTCTTTTGGGCATACGATATGGCATCGGCTAAAATTAGGCGTCCTTCTGCATCGGTATTCAGCACCTCAACTGTTTTCCCGCTATATGTTTTTATAATATCGCCTGGAAGTAATGCTGAACCGCCGGGCATGTTTTCTACCAAGGGGATAATCCCAACAACAGGAACATCGGATTTAATTTCAGCAAGAGCGTTGATTGTCCCTAATACAACACCAGCACCTGCCATATCGTATCGCATTTCATGCATATCATCACGCGGTTTTAAGCAAATACCCCCTGTATCAAAAGTTACCCCTTTCCCTATAAGGGCAATAGGTTTTTTCGAAGTAGAATTAAGATTGTATTCAAGGACGAGAAGCAGAGGGTCATTTTTGGAGCCTTTCCCTACGGCAAGAATGCTGTTCAGCCCTTGTTCCTCTAATGAATTTTTATTAAGTATATAAGTTTTAATTTGTGTTTTCTGACAAATATCCTGTGCAAAATCGGCAAAGAATTGAGGAGTTAATTTATTAGCAGGCGAACAAATTAATGACCGAGCCATTGTAACAGCATCGCAAATTATAACCGTTTTATAGCATTGATTACTCCGCTCAGATATATCATTGTCTTTTGATACAATAAATGTAATATGAGTAATTTCGGTAGGTTTTTCTTTTTGTGTAAAGTCTGAACTTTTATATTGCTCAAAATTATATTGGCACAGCATAATCCCTTCTATAAATGGATTAATATGCTCAGAGAGGATATTTGACCAATCACAAACCAACTCTTTGATTTTATTTGCTTTGCTACATTCAATTACTTTAGCCGATATTCTGCGAATTTTTTCAGAAGTTATTTTATCCTGAGGACCCAATCCAACGAGAATGGTTCCTGCAAAAGGTGCATTGATAAAGGAGACGAATAAAACTTCGTTCTCTTTGCCATGGAATAAATCACGGTCTATCATCGCTTGAACGGTTAATTCCTGTTCCTCTGAGAGTAACGAACATTCAACAGGAAGATTGTTCTCATAAACAGGGATGAGTAAAGCAGAATTCCAGTTCCAGTCCATAGTGGATTGAGGATGAATAACAGAGATTTTCATAAAACATCCCTCCTATTTATAGGATTTGTTAAAGGTGAATTTTTTAAGGTTTTTAAATATTCTGCTTCCAACCAATGGCCACGGAAACCTATGACGCGTGCAGAAATCAGGTCTCCAATATTCAGGTTATCTCCTGATACAGTAATAGAACGGTAAGAATTCGTTCTGCCGTTCCAGAAATTTCTATTCCTCGGATGTTTTTCTTCAATAAGGACTTCTTGCTCGGTATGGATTAATTGTTCCATAGCAGATTGATTGATTTTTTCCTGTAACTCGATTAATTGGGCTAATCGTTCCTCTTTAACTTTTCGTGGGACTGTATCCCCTAATTTTTCCGCATGAGTATTGGGTCGTGGCGAATATTTGAACGGATAAATTTGACTGAATTTAACCTGTTCCACTACCTTCAGTGTCTCTTGAAAGTCTTCTTCGGTTTCTGTCGAAAATCCAACAATCAAATCTGTGCTGATTTCGATATCGGGAACTTTCTCGTGTAGATACTCAATATGTTCTATATATTGCTCAATTGTATGTTTCCGTCGCATAAGTTTTAAGATTCGGTTTGAGCCTGATTGCAATGGTAAATGAATATGGCGTGCTATATTTCTTCGTTCCGCAATTAAATCAGACAACTCCTTACTCCAGTCGTATGGATGTGGTGATGTAAAACGGATACGCCATAGGTTGTCTATATTAGACACATCTCTTAATAGTTGAACAAACGAATAGTCGGGACGAAATTTATAAGCATTTACATTCTGCCCCAATAACCATATTTCACGAATTCCTTCGGCAACTGTGGATTGCACTTCTTGCAAAATATTTTCTGGGGTGCGATATACTTCGCGTCCTCGTGTCCGTGGAACAATGCAAAAGCTACATGCGTTATTGCAACCTTTGCTAATGGCGATATACGCTTTTATTCCTTCGCGATGTCCTTTTTCAAGCCATTCGTTTGGAATGAAATCAAATACAGGGGGTTTGGGATATGTCCGATGAGTAACACAAATTCGTTCTCCTCTGCGAACACGCTCAATCAATTCAGGCAACTCAAAATAATGGTCAGGGCCTATAACCAAATCCACAGTTGGCTCTCGCTCCAAAATGTTATCTCCTTCCTGCTGAGCAACACAACCACATACAGCGATAATCGTTTCAGGTCTCTTTTTCTTTATTGGGCGAAGCGTGCCTAACAAACTATAAACCTTATTTTCAGGATTTTTACGGACTGAACAGGTATTAATTAAAATTAGATGTGCCTTCTCCGGTGTGTCTGTAGTAGCGAATCCCAATTGGTCAACTATAGCCACAATACGAGCACTATCATGTTCGTTCATTTGACAGCCAAATGTTTTTATATATACATGTTCCATTTTGTTTCAACTTTGTTTATCACGATTAGATTTATTATCTAGAAAATAGAATTATAAAAAAGAAATTCAAAGACAACAAATTTATCGTCTATCCGAATATAAAACGGTGAACAAAAAATGGGATAATACAAATCTGTCCTTTATCCTGACTTTAATTTTTTCTGGATGTGTTCGGCTACTTTTAGGATTATATTTTCAAGGGATGTTTGAGGAGTGTAGCCGATAGCCTGTTGTATCTTTTTCAAACAAGGGACACGGTGTCTCATATCTTCATAGCCTTCGGGATATGCTTCAGCATAGGGAATAAGTTGGATAGTGGAGGGACTTTTTGTAAGTTCAATTACCTTATGTGCAAGGTCAATGATTCGAACACTTTTGTTATTCCCCAAATTGAATACCCTACCACATAAATCGGGTCGCTCTATAATCTGAACTAAAGCCGGGACAATGTCTCCAACATAGGCAAAGGAACGGGTCTGTTGTCCATCTCCGAAAACACGAAGAGGTTCCCCTTTTAATGCTTGGGTAATGAAGTTTGGTAATACCATTCCGTATTGCCCTGTTTGGCGAGGTCCTACAATATTAAATAGTCGAACGATATAAACGGGGTGTCTCTTTTCTTTCCAGTAAGCAAGAGCAAGAAATTCATCAATTGCTTTTGATGCGGCATAGCACCAACGATGACGATGAGGAGGACCTATAATCTGGTCATCCTCTTCTTCGAAAACTTCTTTCATACTTTTGCCATATACTTCACTTGTTGATGTTATGAGTAATGGGCGACGATAGCGACAGGTTTCTTCGAGAACGGTTTCTGTTCCACGAATGTTATTTACAATAGTCTGGATAGGATTGTTGATTACCAGGTTCACACCTACCGTTGCCGCTAAATGAAACACCATGTCCACATCTTTCACCAAGTCATGGACTATATCCTGATTTAATGTGGAATCAATGATACATTCCACTCCACGGATATGCTCTATATTTTCAAATTTGCCCGTGCTTAAATTGTCCAGCACAATAACATTATCGCCTCGTTGAATGAGGAATTCGCATAGATGGGAACCAATAAAACCTGCTCCACCTGTTATTAATACTCGCATAAAAATTCCTTCCTTTGATAAAGCCAGAAGATAAATGATTATAAAGGATTATACCTGTCTGATAAAAATGAGGGAATATGTTTCTGTTTATGGGTAGTCGTAAATCAGAATCTATAGGAAGAAAAAATAGACAAATCTTATTCTTTTTTTATATTAATAAAGAATTAACTTTTTATTTTTATAATAAATTAGGAAAAAAAATATAGGAAAATTAGCATGTAAAAAATAATATTATCACAATAACATACTTGACAAATAAATATTAATAATGTAAAATATTAGTTAGGAAACTTCTCGAAGAAGTATTTAGTATAGATTGAAGTTTAAAATGAAAACATTAACTAAACTAAAGAAGGATTTAAGCAGTGGACCAGGTAGTATCTACATCATCCGGCATTCGGTATGTCGGGAAAGTTAAATGGTTTAATGACCGCAAGGGCTATGGTTTTATTATTAATGAATTGGGCGAGGACATATTTGTCCATCATACAGAAATCCGCATGAGAGGTTTTCGCACCCTTCGTGAAGGCGAAAAGATAACCTTTGAACTGGTGCAAGGACCGAAAGGTTTACTTGCAAAAAATGTAAGTAGAGTGCGAATGTAAAATAAAACCTGTTTGAATTATAAAAATTAGAGGGGAATTCAAAAGGAAGAGGGATGTTTGTATTATTTTGTAAGATTGAGTAATAATATTTTGCATATAAGAATTTGTTTTGAAAATTATAATCCAATTTGTAATTCAACTTAAGAAAGGAAAAAGATATGGGTAGTTTCATTCTCATGATGAGTTTGACTATGTTTACACAGGTGTCAGACTGGGTCTCTCTTATTGAAAATAATACATTAGACGGATGGAAACCCTTAGGGGGAGAATGGACAATTCAGGACGGAATTATCAAAGGAAAGTTAACAAAAACACCAGCAGAAAAAGATAAACAAGTGAATATATGGCTTCTTTATACAAAAAAAGAATTTGCAGATTTTGAGTTTGAGTGTGAATTTCGAACTCTAAATCCCATCAATGGTGGAATTCAGTTTCGGACACAATGGTTGCCTTTATTACCAGTGCCTGAAAATGTTCCACTTGAACAAGTGAAGTATGATTGTTATGGCTATCAGGCGAATATTGAAACGCGTGAACGATTTGGAACGGGCAGAATTATTGAAGAGAATGGCAGGGGTTTATTAGCAGAACCTGCTCGCGATGCAGTAATGACACTGAAACAGCGAGATTGGAATCGTATGAAGGTGGTCGCCGTTGGACCTAAGATTGAGGTCTATCTTCACGATGTTTTAGCAGCGACTATTGAAGATGATAACTACATTAAAGGATATATACTTTTACAAGTTCGCGCTGATGAAGTAATTCCCGAAACAGCGGAAATAGAGTATAGAAATATCCGCATAAAAGATTTGGGTCGAAGTGGAGAATGGCAGTGTCTTTTTAATGGGAAGGACTTGTCTGGCTGGCAGAATTATGGCTCGGAAGAATGGGTTGTTGAAGATGGAGTTATTGTAGGTAAAAGTGGTCCTAAAAAGTCAGAAGGTTATTTAGCGACAGAAAAACTTTGGAAGAATTTCCGTGTTCGGGGTCAATTCAAAATGTTAGGGGAAGGCAACTATGGTCTATTTTATCATTCCAGTATCAAAATGCGTGAGGATGGTTATCCTCTTATCTCAGGTGTTCAGGTAGAGGTAGAGCCGGGCTATCCCACAAAAACAGGTTTCCTTTATGAAAGTTATAAACGTGGCTGGTTGACGGAACCGCATGTAAAAATTCCCGGTGCCTGGGCTCTTCGCAAAGGGGATTGGAACGAGATAGAAGTTAAAACGGAAGGCAATAGAACAATTTCGTGGTTGAATGGTATTAAAGTAGTTGATTTTACAGATGCTTCACCGAACTTATTTGAAGGTTTCTTCGCTTTGCAACTACATACAGGCGGTGTTGCGGGTATTCAATGGAAAGAATTATATGTACAGGGAGAACCATTACCATAAAAATAATTTAAAAATTTGTGATATTTTTTGGATTTTAGTGTATAATTTTATTACAAACCTAAAAATATCCAACCTTAAAGAAGGAGGGTGGAATATGAAAATGAATCACAAAAGTATTCGCAATTTATTTTTAATCCCTGTTGTTTGTCTTGTAATGTCCGGCTGTATAGGTGGGTGTATTGTCCTTTCAGACATCAAATTTACGACGCCTCTTATAAAAGGGGCAACCATTCCGGGAGGACCCGATGTATATGTTGATAAAGATGTTACTTTGACGAAAGTATGTGGTCAATTCGATATAGAAAAAATTAAAGAACAGGTAAAGACAGCCATAGAAAAGTTGCCGATACCTCCCGTAGCTTCCAGAATATTATTAATGTTGGTTAATAATGTTGAGATAAAAAATTTATGGATTGAAAAAATTACGATAACTGCCACAGAGGGAGATTTTTCTAAATTACAGAGTTTAACAATGAAAGTAAAAATAGGGGATCGTGAGATTGACTTTGGACAGGGCAGTTTTAGTGATGACAAAAAATCTATTGTATTTGTAAAAGACCCCAAAGTGGATATTTATCCGTATATAAAAGATTTCTCGGATGGAGGATGTGTAGAAGGAAACATCCATGTAACTGGATATAATAGTCAAACAGATATTAAGTTTGATATGGTTGCTGATGTTTCGTTAAAAATAGGGTTATAAATAAATCTTTATAAATATTTCCCTCTTATATTATATAAGATAAGTAAAGAGGAGTTTTTATGTCTGCTGAAATAGTAAAACCAAAGATTTTTGAGCAATTAAAAACGGTTATTGACCCTGATTTACATACGGATATTGTAACGGCAGGCTTTGTAAAATCTGTATCTATTACAGAGCAAGGTATTGTAGATTTAACGGTGGAACTGACGATTCCCACCTGTCCGTTGCAATCAAAATTCAAAGTGGAAATAGAACAAAAACTCCTCTCTATAGAAGGAATTAAAAAAGTAAATATACACTTTACATCACGGAAAAGGGCAGGGGTGCAAATGTCCCAGCAAAATTCCTTAAACCAGATTCACGCTGTTATTGCAATTTCTGCATGCAAAGGTGGAGTAGGAAAATCTACTATTGCTTCTTTTTTGGCACGGGCATTACAGAGGAAGGGTTTTAGGGTTGGTCTTATGGATTTGGACATTTATGGTCCATCATTACCGACACTTATGAGCCGACCGCATGCCGATGTGGCCATTATTGATGAACGAATCCTTCCTGTTGAGGTGGATAATCTTTTGACTATGTCGTTAGGTTATATTTTGGGCGATGCTCCTGCCGTATTGCGTGGACCTCTGGTATCAACATATACTTCTCAATTAATACATCAGACAGAGTGGGGACCGCTTGATTTCCTGATTATTGATTTACCACCTGGAACGGGCGATATTCAGTTAACCCTTCTTCAACAAGTAGCACTGGATGGGGCTATAATTGTTACTACACCACAAACATTATCACTGGTTGATGTTACTCGTGGGATTTTAATGTTTGAAAAGTTGCATGTTCCTGTACTGGGGGTTATAGAAAACATGTCTTACTTTGTTTGTGATAACTGCGGAAAAAAACATTTCTTGTTCGGTAATGGGACAGCGGATTTACAAGAACGATTTGGCTTACCTATATTAGCAAATATTCCCCTACTTTCCAATTTTCATGATGCTTCTACTAAAAACGCCGGGGAAGAATATAATACGATATGGGAACCTCTAATAGAGAAGATACAACACGAGATAGGCAAACGCAGAGCAAATACCTTATCTTCACCGGAAGTGCACATAAAGGAGAATGAGTTAATCATAGACTGGAAAAATGGAAAGTTTTCTGAAATTTCTTTAGCCAATCTTCGTCGAGCATGTAGATGTGCTTATTGTGTAGATGAATTAACAGGAGAGCCGTTATTAAAACCTGAAGAAGTGCCAGAAGATATAAAGATAGAAGAAATTCAGCCTTTGGGTCATTATGCTGTAAGTATATTCTGGAGTGATGGGCATACATCCAGTATATATCCTTGGGATTTCCTCAAAAATTTAGTTCCTCCGCATTCTTGATTGCCTGTGTTCTTATCATCATATATTTAAATTGGGATTAATTAGTAACAGGCTTTTAAATTTGCTCAACGCAAAACAATTCATTATTATAGGTATGTAGAATTTTTCAACTACCAAAAATCTATGGAGAAAGAGTCATGTGTTTTTGTTTTGTTATTGTTATGTTATTGTCAAACTTTTTGGTTTTTAATGTTAGTGCGGAATCACCTATGGATATAGCCCAAAAGCATAATATTGTTTATACAAAAATGCCAAAGACCTGGGATGAAGGGTTACCTTTGGGAAATGGTTCTATGGGGGCTTTAGTCTGGGGAGATGGTTCCCCATTGATTGTTTCGATTGACCGTATTGATTTATGGGATTTACGACCTGTTCCCGAATTTGAGAAGGAAGAATATCGTTTTGAAACGATGAAAAAATGGGAGAAAGAAGGACGCTATGATGATTTAATTAGTTTGTATGAAAAACCTTATGATAACCCCGGTCCAACAAAAATTCCTGCGGGAAGAATAAAAATAAATCTGCCACAGGGGAAAAATATAGAAAAAATGGAATTGCATTTAGACCGTGCGATGGTTTCAGCACATCTTACAGGGGGTGGACAAATAGAAGTATATGTCCTTTCGGATTATCCATTAGGATTTATTCGTTTGATAAATGTTCCTGATATAAGTGCCGAACTAATTGCCCCACCATTCGGAAAGCCTACAGACGACCGAAAATTGAGTAACGATGACTTGAGAATGCTGGAATATCCATCTCCACAAATGAGAAAAGAGGAGAAAGCTCAATCTTATGTGCAGGAAGGTTGGGGAGGATTTCAATTTGCAGTGTATATGGGCAAGTTAAAATTAAGTGATAATGAACAATTGATAGCATGGTCAATAATACCTTCAAGTAATGAAACAACAGAGCCGTTGTCTATTGCAGAAGAATATGTTAAAGGGGTGCTGAATAAAAATTATAAAAATTATATTCAAACACATGTTCAGTGGTGGGAAAAATATTGGAAACAGACTTATATATCAATACCAGATGATGTGATAGAAAAACGCTGGTATCACGAAACTTACAAATTTGGTGCTGCAGGAGGTGTCTATCCAATTGCCTTACAAGGCCCCTGGACAGCAGATAACGGAAAGCGACCACCATGGAAGGGAGACTACCACCATGACTTGAATACAGAGATGTCGTATTGGATAGCCTATTCGGGCAACCGATTGGAACAAGAACGATACTTTATTGAGTGGTTATGGAATATCCGTGATGAATGTTTTAAATGGACACAGAAGTTTTTTAATATGCCGGGATTGAATGTTGCCATGACAACGGATATTATTGGTAGACAAATCGGGGGTTGGCGACAATACACGCATTCTGCAACAACAGCGGCCTGGCTATCGCATCATTTCTATTGGCATTGGAAATATACCAATGATAAAAATTTTTTAGAACAGCGAGCCTATCCTTACCTGCACGATTGTGCGGTTTTTCTTGATGCGATAACGAAAGATAGTCGTTCGGCAGATGGAAAGAGAAAACTTCCGTTAAGTTCCTCTCCGGAAATTAACGATAACAAGCCTAATGCATGGTTTGATGAGTTAACCAATTACGATTTATCCCTTATTCGCTGGTTATTTACATCTACAGCCGAATTAGCAGGAATTCTTGGTAAAACAGAAGAACAAAAACAATGGTTAGCAATTGCTGAAGAATTTCCGCAACTCTGGGTTTCTGAAAAAGAAGGACTGTTAGTAGCAAAAGACTATGTATTACATCATTCTCACCGCCATTTTTCTCATTTAATGGCGATATTCCCATTAGGAATGTTAAATCCGTATGATGCCAGAGATATGGAGGTTATAAATAAATCTTTAGATTATCTTGATAAATTGGGCACTTCCCAATGGTGTGGATACAGTTTTGCATGGAAAGGTATTTTATCTGCTCGCGCAGGTAGAGTTCAGGATGCAATTCAAAACATAAAAATTTTCTCAGAAGCTTTCGTTCTACCGAATAGTTTCCATTGCAACGGAGACCAATCCGGTAAAGGGTATAGTGATTTTACATACCGTCCCTTTACATTAGAAGGAAATTTTGCATCAGGAACAGCGGTTCAGGAAATGTTATTGCAAAGTCATAATGGTTTGATACGAGTATTCCCATGTATTCCTGATGATTGGAAAGATGTATCTTTTTATCAACTTCGAGCAGAAGGAGGTTTCTTGGTTTCTGCAGAAAGGAAAGCAGGAAAGATAACAAAAGTCGTTATTCAATCGGATATAGGGACTCAATGCACGATACTTTCTCCATTTACTAATGAAAAAATGGATTTGAAATTCCAACCCGGTGAAATAAAAGAATTAACACCGCCGAAAAATTAACGAATACCTTCAAATAAACAAGAAGTAGTTAGCAACAAATTAACAGAAATATTTGCTTCATAGAAAATACAGACTTCAATATTTTTTATATGCTTACCTTTAAGACATAGGTAACAGATTATATTTTCTCTCCCAATCGTAGGGGCACGGTATACCGTGCTCCTACTTCGTTGTATGGTCTTGGGATAAAAGAATTAACCACAGAGGACACAAAGGAAACTTAACACAAAGAACACAGAGGGGTAAAGGCGAAAAAATTTTCGCCTCTACAGGATTTGTGGTAAAAATAATTTAACAGGATTTACAGGATACACAGGATTTGTATGTTACGATTGGAAGGATGAGGAACGAAAAAATACCAGAAGCGGGGACGATTCATCTGAATTATTCAAAAATAATAATGTATCATGTTTTTTCCCCATTCGTCTCATCCGTCCTATCTGTCACATTTGTCCTATTTCAAAATGGCAGTAATTTGTTCATTTGGAAAATTATCAGAAAATATGTAATCATAATCATTGTTTCGTATATCATTTCTAATTCAATCTTAAAGTAATGTAGTGGAGTTTTCTTATGCGTATACCCGAGTATGTTTATGGTAGTATTGCACCAACATTTACTGTTTTTAAGGAAGATGGTTCCCTTGACCCTGATGGGCAAATGCGTTTGCTCGAATATATGTTAAAGAAAGGTTCTATTTCTGCGTTTTTTATTCGTTCGGGCATGGGACAGATGTATGCCTTTTCCTTTGAAGAAGTAAAACAATTAGCAGAAATTGCCTGTAAGGTAGTAAAAGGGCATTCGGCAGTGCTTATTGGATGTAGTGGCATTTGGGACCGTAATTATGACCGTCGTCCTGACCCCCAGAAATATATTCAACAGGCGATTGAATTAAGTCGTTTTTCGGAAGGAATAGGTGCGGATGGTGTGGTTTTATCTGTCCCTGAAGCATTATTTCCTAAAGACAATGAAACCCTTGCAGATGTGATATATTATTATTTTGAAACGGTCTGTTCGGCTGTAAAAATCCCCGTTTTATTTTATCAACCCCCTGGCACAAAGCCTGAATATTGTTTAAAACCTGAATTATTAAAAAAACTTGCGAAGATAGATAATCTTGTTGCTGGGAAGGTTTCCGTTGCTGATGGCGGTTATTTGTTCGACTTAGCCCGTGCTGTACGAGATGAAAATTTTTCATTAATTGTCGGGAATGAGACCGTATTTTATGCTGGGCTTATGTTAGGTTGTCGTGCATGTATAGGTCAGGGAACCAGTCTGAACCCCCAAATAATCAATGCTATGGTACAACGATATGAAAAGGGCGATATAGAAGGGTGTATGCAAGCACAAGAGGATGTAAATCTGCTTGTGAGAAAATGTCCAAATGCAGTAGAATTTTTCAAACGCTATATTACGGAACAGGGCTATCCTGTAAATGAATGTCCTCGGACAATTGAAAATAATCCCTATTTTGAAAATCGAGAAAGGTTGTCTGTTCAGGAATATGAAACATTCAAGCAAATTTATGAAAGTATCCTTGCAAAATATTAAAGCCAATAGTATTTGAGGTGTCATTATGTTAACAGATAATATTCTTGACTTAATCGGAAATACACCCCTTATTCAATTAAAGGGCGAGCATATTTTCGCAAAAGCAGAATTTTTAAATCCCGGAGGAAGTATCAAAGACCGTGTAGCGTTAGCCATGTTAGAAGGGGCTGAACGTAATGGTAAGCTGAAGCCCGGTTGTGTTATTGTTGAACCGACCTCCGGCAATACAGGAATTGGTATTACATTAGTAGGCCGATTGAAAGGGTATCGTGTTTGTATTGTTATGCCCGAAAATATGAGTGCGGAACGGAAAAAATTGATTAAGGCTCTTGGAGGGGAACTTATCCTGACCCCGGCAGAGGAGAGTATTATGGGAGCGGTCAACAAGGTTAAGGAAATTCAAGCAAGCGACCCCAATGTTTTCGTCCCTCAACAATTTGAAAATCCAGACAATCCCCGTGTCCATTATGAAGAGACGGCTCGTGAACTCTGGCGACAAACAGGCGGAAATATTGATTGTTTTGTAGCAGGAGTGGGTAGTGGAGGAACTTTGCAAGGAGTGGGTAAATTTTTGAAGGAACATAAGCCTGATGTTCGAATTGTTGCCGTAGAGCCGAAAAATGTTTCTGCTTTATTGGGACATGAGCCGGGTTTACATCAAATTCAGGGTATTGGAGATGGTTTCATCCCGCCGATACTGGATGTTTCCATGGTTGATGAAGTTGTAGAGGTAACGGATGAAGATGCTATCGAAACAACGCGTGCGTTAGGACGGGATTATGGACTTCTGGTTGGGATTTCCTCCGGAGCCAATGTATGGGCAGCACGCATTATGGCACAAAAAATCTCTGGCAATATTGCCACAGTACTTCCTGACCGAGCAGAACGGTATTTTAGCACCTCGCTTATGTAATCAGGAGTTCCATTGAAACTGTTCGCCTAAATATACCTTGCGAACGCGTTCGTCTGCGGATACTTCTTCGGGTGTTCCGGTGCATATAACCTGCCCTTCGCTGATGATATAGGCACGGTCTGTAATTGCTAAAGTATCCCGCACATTATGGTCAGTAATTAGAATACCAATACCCCGTTTTTTCAATTCCTTTACCATACTTTGTAATTCACTGATAGCAATTGGGTCTATTCCCGCAAAGGGCTCATCCAAAAGAAATACCTTAGGCTCTGTGATTAAAGCACGGGCAATCTCCGTCTTTCTACGCTCTCCACCTGAAAGGGTATAAGCATATTGATTGGATAGATGTTCTATATTCAATTCTTTTAATAGTTGGTGGGCTTTTTCTTTATGTTCCATGGGACTGCCCGGTAAAAATTCCAATATCGCTAATAAATTTTGTTCTACCGTTAGATTACGAAATACAGATGGTTCCTGAGCTAGATAGGCAATTCCCGCACGGGCTCTACGATACATGGGGAAACGGGTAATATCCTGTCCCATGAAAAAAACTTTTCCTTCATCGGGCTTAAATAACCCCACGACCATATTAAAGGTTGTTGTCTTTCCAGCTCCATTAGGTCCTAATAGCCCTACGATTTCACCTCTATTTAAACACAACGAAACATTTCGGACTACTACGCGTTTCCGAAATGATTTGACCAATCCTTGAGTTTCCAATAATTTTTCAGAAGTCATAAACCCCTCCCTCAAAGAGGTTTTATCACATCAGGGAAGGCACATTGTAGCAGTAAACGGTTTAACCGCACCTGTTCTTCTGCTGTTAATGTTCCCTTCTGTAGAAGTTCTTTTGCCGTTTCCGGTAGAGTTATTTTTGCCCACGCTTCTTTATTATAAAAATCAGGTTTCCGTAATAACCGATTGATTTGTTTAATCAAATCCTGTTTTCTTTTTAAGATTAAATCATTAGGAGCGGATAAAAATTGACTTCTGGCGTCCCCATCAAATTTACTCAACAGGTATTTACCGGGTGTCATCTCATTATCTTGTCCTTGTTTCTTTAATTCCGCAATAAATCCATTCCAATCGGATACATCACTTTCCGTAAGGAGAGGTAATCCTGTTTCTACGCCACCTTCAGAACCTCCTCCTTCTACTTGTATCGGTATCATATCTGCTTGTAGATTTTCAATATCAATGATATTGTTCTTAAAATCCATAACAATTTTGCTGCCTTTCAATCCTTGTGCTTTAGGACTATCTAACATTGGATTTCCTGTAAACTCAACAATTTCTTTTTTAAAGTCCCAAACGGCTTTTTCTGCGGTCAATTTCCCTTCGGGATGTTCAAGATACACTTTTCCTTCCATACGAATAAGTACTGGTGAATTTCGACCCTCTTCCCATTCAAAGGTCATTTTATCTGCTTTGATAGGCATGTTAGGGGTATTGGGTTCTTGAGACAATAAAACGATGCTTACCCCTCCACTCATTTCGCGTATGCTCATTCCTTGGTTTAGCGTCCCTTTTAATTTTCCTACCTTTTCGATTTTCATAGAGGAATATTTGCCCAAACTCATACTCTCTTGAGCATGCATTTGGATATGTATGGTAAAAATCAATAATAAAATAAATAATACAGTTGCTATTTTCTTCATGTTGTATTCCTCAATATAAGCGGGACTTGCCCGGATACTTCTTCCAGTTCAAATTCTTTTGTTTCAGGATATATAATTAAATTCCCTGCATCCAGATGTAAATCTGTGCCCTGTACCGCAATTTTACCATGCGTCCATATACGGGCGGGTTCTGTTTCTGTTCGATTGCTCCATTCAATACCATCCGTATTAAATATTATATCATTCATTTGTGCCTCTACATTTCCCTTAAGAGAAGCTTTATTCATTTTTTCAAAAACGCCTTCCTTTGCGGAAATTTTTATATGTTCTGTACCGGATTGGACATCGTAAATAACAGCATGCACATCCTCAACCTTCCATGTGTTTTCATCAATAACAGCGAACTTTTCGGCGTGTAACCATAATGTGGGTTTTCGTGCTTCACCTATTGTAGGGCGAGGGTCATGATGGTACAAATCTACAGAAGAGACATTCATATTATCTATGGATGGATGTTGAGGAACGGTTGTTTCAGGGGGAGGTGTGGTTGCAGACGGTTTTTTACCGCAGGAAAATAATAGAATTATACATATTATAAATACCGCTATCCATCTCATTACACAGTGCCTCGGGCGTTTTTTTCATAAATAATTTTCAATCCTTTTAATGTTAACAAAGGGTCAACCACATCAATATTTTTTGCTAATTGGGCTATGGTTTCCGCAAGTCCCCCTGTTGCAAGAACACGGGCAGGTGTTCCCATCTCCGAGCGTATCCGTTTTATCAATCCATTTACCAAATCCGCGTATCCATAGGTAAGACCGGAACGAATATTGGTTACAGTGTCCCGACCGATAACAGAGGGGGGGATGCTAATTTCTACTCGTGGTAACTTGGCACAGTGTTCAAACAAGGCATCTGCGGATAATTGTATGCCAGGCACAATTACTCCACCCAACCACTCGGATTTGGCTGTTACTACATCAAAAGTTGTGGCAGTGCCAAAATCTACTATGATTAAGGGACCTCCGTATTCTTCAATCCCTGCTACAGCATTTACAATACGGTCGGCGCCCACTTCTTTCGGATTATCACATTGGAGAACAATCCCTGTGCGTATTCCCGGTTCAACCATTATAGGCTCAAACCCAAAAGCGCGTTTGCACAAATCATATAAAGCAGAATTGATATCCGGTACTACGCTGGAAATACAACATCCCCGAATTTGAGAAATCTTAATATTGGAGGAATAAAATAACATGTTTATTAATAAATAAAACTCATCTCCGGTTCGATAATTGGATGTTACAACCCTCCAGTGATTTAGTAACTTATCCTTATGATAGATACCAAGAACAATATTTGAATTTCCAACATCAATAACCAATAACATAGTTATACCTTCCTACCCATCGGGCATTTAATAATGGGAAAGTATCTATCTTTATTTATTGTATTATATCCTTTCTATTAATAACGAAATATCTAACGCAGAAACAGAATGGGTTATTGCTCCTACGGAAATAATGTGAACCCCGGTTTCTGCTACAGGACGAACACGCTCTAAATTTATATTTCCACTTGCTTCCAATAGTACCGGGTGTCCCTTGGCTATCTTTACTGCTGCCTTTATTTCCTCTAACTCCATATTATCCAGCAAGATAGCGTCTGCCCCCGCTTTTAATGATTCTTTAACCTGCTCCAGAGTTATTACTTCAACTTCTATCCGTTCCAGATGAGAAATGCGTTCGCGAATATTACGGATGGCTGAGGCTATATCTCCTGCTATTTCTAAATGATTTTCTTTTATTAATATTCCGTCTGATAGGTTAAACCGATGCCGATGTCCTCCTCCATGAACTACGGCATCAATCTCCATGGCTCGGAGTAATGGCATGGTCTTTCGAGTATGACAAATCCGTACAGACAAATCTTTTACCCGGGATACAAATTTATGCGTTAGTGTTGCAACTCCTGAAAGATGTTTTAAGAAGTTAAGAGATACGCGTTCAGCGCTTAACACGGCATGGGCATTCCCTTCAAAAGAAGCAATAATTTCTCCTTTTCGTATATGTGTTCCATCCGTAACGGATTCCCAATTTTCTATTTCTGCTTCGTTGAGTTCATATAATCTACGGAATACCTCAATTCCACTGATAATTCCCTCCGCCTTCGCAATTACTTTTACTTTACACCTTCTATCCGGTGGGACAACAGCATTCGTTGTTTTATCTCCCAGCCCTATATCTTCCTGAAGTGTAAGATACAAAAGTTCATCTCTATCAATAGGACAAAACATGGCTATACATCCTGTTATATAAGGTTAATGTCGGATTTTAATCCACTTAAATGCTCAATCATATCACAAAAACATACATATAATCGAATTGTGATTGTTTAGTCTTCATAAAAACGGTTTGATAAATCTATTTAACCTGATAAAAAATGAATAGTTATATGAGAGAATTTACACTTCCATATAAAATATGTCTTAATAATATCCCCCTTGGCTGTAAAAACCATAGTATTTTGAAATCTATCTACAAAACAAATATCTTTTTACTCTACAATTTCCAGTTGCGGGGCAATTTCTACCTTTGTTTTTGTCCAGCCATCTGTTTGAAATACCGTTAATGTTAGTATATATCGAACAAAATGAGCCAACAGAATAACATACCAGATACGATAAATATTTAACATATCTAAGAGATAAAGCACTTCACATACCCCTAACAACACACCAAACTGCGATACCATAGCAATTATCATAGGTAATCGCGTTGCCCCGGAACCCTGAATGCCTCCTGTCATAGCAAGGGTTGAGGAAAGCAAAATTCCTGAAAAAGCCAAACATTGTAGTAAAGCCTTTCCATAATTCAAAACTAATTCGGATTGAGCATTAAATATATACAGCAAAGGGGTTGGGAAAAAAACAAAAATAGTTCCAATTGTGGCGCCCCATAAGGCTCCTAAATAAGCACCTGCCCGAACTGCCTTTTTGCCCCGTTGAGGATTTCCGGCTCCCATATTTTGCCCCATCACAGTAGAACATGCAGAACGAAGTCCAAAGGATGTCCATGTTACTATGGAAAATAATTGTGTATAACAAATCGTATAAGCAGACTGTCCCGCAGTGCTATTGGGCATGCTACTAATGTATTTTATTAAGAGAACCCCTGCAATATTCAGGACAACGCCTTGTATTCCTGTTGGTAATCCAACACGAATAATCATTTTTAAAATATGAAAGTTAGGGAACCAATACCATCGGGAAGGTAATTGAATTAATGTTTTTCCGCGTAACATTAAATAGAAAGCCAATAATAAAGAAATTCCGGGAGCCAGAACCGTTCCTATACCTGCTCCTATAACTCCTAATGATGGGAATATACCCAACCCCGTGATAAGGGCGAAACTGATAACAATATTCAAGCCTGCATTCAACATATTTAACATCAACGCTAATTTGGGCTCTCCTGCTGCTTGAAACGCCCCTGTAAGTAAAATCATCAAGAATAGTGTCCAGTTGAATATGAATAGAAGTCGTAAATAAGGAAGTGATAGACGATAAACCGTTTCTTCAACACCAATAAAGTGTAATAGTTGCGGACTAAAAAGGTATCCTAAAGGAGCCACAATTCCGATTAGAAAAAAAGCACCGCTTAAAAACGCATCAAAAAAAATAGTGCTTACCATTTTACGGTCTTGTCGTCCGGCATGTCTTGCTATTAAGACATTCATCCCGTGAGAAATCGAAGCAATTAAAACTACCATCACAATAAATAATTGCCACGCTACACCAATTGCTGCATTACCCTCATTATTTTCCCCGGGAACAAAATGACCTATTAACACCTGGTCAATAAATCCATGCATCCCATTGATTAGGTTTAATAGAACTAATGGCCAGGTTAATTTCCACAGGGAATTTAGCACATTCCCGGAAACAATTTCTTCATCAAAACGCTTCATAAATTCAGGATGCTTTTATTAAAAGGTCGTTTTATAATGAACAAAGATTTTTGTGTTTTACCAAATAGTTTTATTTATTTTCCTTATATTTTAACTGAAATAGGTTTATAAAATCCCTGAACAATTATAAGTGGATTAGGAGCAGAAAATGTGCGTTGCTGGGAAAGGGATTGATGTAAATTCAAATTTGGAATTTAAAGACAGCTTTGTTGGAATATAAGAAACGATATGAAAATAATATAATAGAAATAAAACACTTCTATTATTCAAGTTTATGTATATAATGGTGTATGTTTTATAATTGTGTATAAAGACAGGAAATATAGTTATGAATAATTTAATAAATGTGGCTGATTTGCAGAAGTTTGTGCCGATACGGTCAAAGCATGACCATAAAGGAAGGTTTGGGCATCTTCTTGTTATTGCAGGTTCACGATATTATACCGGTGCGGCAAAACTTTCTGCGTGTGCAGGTATGCGTTCCGGTGTAGGTTTGGTTACATTGGCAATACCATCGGTTATTGTGGATGTGGTTGCAAGTAATCTAATGGAAATTATTTTTTATCCGCTGCCGTCAACGAAGGAAGGGACATTTGCAGAAGAGGGGGCAGAAAAAATTGTGGAATTTTCGAGAGATAAAAATGCAGTTCTAATAGGACCGGGATTAAGTCAGCATCCGTCCACCATAAACTTTGTTAGAAAGATATTGCCACAAATTGAGGCTCCTTTGATAATTGATGCCGATGGATTGAATGCTATTAGTAATAATCCGGGCATTTTACGAATGTGTAAAGGCGCCCCTGTTATTACACCGCATCCCGGAGAAATGTCCCGCTTAATAAAAAAATCTATAAAAGAGATACAGCAAGATAGGGAACAATGTGCCGTTGATTTTGCAAGGCAAATGGGTGTGTTTGTTGTTTTAAAGGGTTGCCATACAGTAATTGCAAGCCCTGATGGAGATTATGCGGTAAATACAACGGGCGGACATGGTTTGTCCAAAGGAGGAACGGGGGATATACTTGCCGGGCTTATTGCGGGACTTATTGGACAGGGAGTATTACCCTATCCAGCGTGTCAGTTAGGAGTATGGCTCCATGGTAGAGCAGGCGACCTTGCAGAACGAGCATTACATCCACGGAGTATGACGGCAGGAGATTTATTCGATTTTTTACATCAAGCATGGAAGGAGTTAGACCCGCAACCGTATGATTAGCCTTCAAGATATTGGTGAATTGGAATTGATTAAAAGAGTGGAATTATTAGTCCAACAGGCACAAGACAAGAAGGTAGTATTGCCGCTGGGGGATGATTGTGCCGTAGTAAAAGTAGGGAACAAATTTCTTCTTATCTCTTCAGATATGTCTGTAGAAGATGTCCATTTCCTATCCGATAAATTTCCACCGACGGCTATCGGCTGGAAAGTTATGGCATCAGCCTGGAGCGATATTGCAAGCATGGGAGGAGAACCTCGCTGGGCATTGGTCTCAATGGCATTACCCAAACGGATTTCGGTGCAAAAAGTTGAGCGTATATATGAAGGAATGATGGAAGCCACAAAGTTTGTAAATGCGGTTATTGTGGGGGGAGATACAACGACTTCTTATGACGACAAAATTGTTATTGATGTTACTGTAATTGGTGAGGCTATTCATAAGAAGTATATTACACGGTCAGGTGCGAAACCAGGAGATATTCTTGCTGTAACGGGGACCTTAGGAAATTCATCAGCAGGATTGGTTGCTCTTCAAAAGGATTTACCCGAAACATTCCTATGGCGTTCTCAATGGTATCCTGTTCCACGAATACAAGAAGGGAAATGGCTCTGCACAAAGGCGAATGTAAGTGCTATGATTGATATAAGCGACGGATTGCTAACGGATGCAGAGCATATTGCGGAGATGTCAGGTGTAGGGATAAATATCCATAAGCAGAAAATTCCCATTTCGGAAGAACTATCGATATTTTGCAAGGAGCATAATTTATCAATTGATAACTTTATATTGGGCGGTGGGGAAGAATATCAATTGCTTGTTACAGTACCCCAAGAGAAATGGAAAAAAATTCAAAATAAATTTAACAAAAAATTTTCTTGTGGCATTACAGAAATAGGATATGTAACAAAGGAATGGCAGGGTGTCCGCGTAGATGGAGTTGTCCCTTCTATCAAAGGATATGAACATTTCCGATAGTATTACGAGAGTCTCCTTTTTGGATAAATTACCAATTAAAATATTCTTAAATCCCCAATATCTGTATTTTCTCCATACAATATTTGGCGATACTCCTAAGTAAAATTTAAAAAAGAAAAATCTTATTTTTTCTTCAAGTGCTTTTACATTAGCAGGGCAAGGGCAAATCTAAAAGGTAATGTTATTGTGTCAATTATCAAAGTAACTATCAGAATGGCTACAATAGACAAAGAATTAATATAATTACCTAACACTTCGGCTGCTTCATAAAGCCCTTTTTCCATATAAATTTCCTTCTTTTTGATTTTAAAAATGATAATTTTAATTGTTATCTATATCCTATAATTTTTTACCTTATTTAATATTCTGGGACTGGAATAAAGTGGAGGCAGTAGATAGAAGTTTTAATCTGTTTAGATAAAATAGGAATGGGTTCTGTTCATAGACAGTCAAAGAAGAAATCAGATTGTTTAAAACCTCATTTCTTACTTCACGGGCTAAAACACTATTATATCCATTTCGGGAATATTGGATTTGACTTAAAAATACAAGCGGTTCTCTATCCTCAATTCCATCTCGAAGTAATTCCAATCGGAGAGAGGGTATCGGCGGGGCTACAAGGGGCTCTGTTGGTTTTTGTGGCTGTGGAGGATAAAATAATCGCCCATCACCATTACCCCATGTTCCTTTACCATCGGGAGGAACGGACATTGCTTGTTCCCAGGGATTTTGCAGCCAATAGGTAAGCGACCAGTACAAGTCCCCATCCAACCCATATTTATCGGCTTGCCAGAATCGAATTCTATGATTTATCCCGGGATGGTCAATAAAATTGTTAGCATAGGGACAGCGAGGTCCTGTGCAAACATACCACCATACTTGCTCACCCAATTCCTGTCTCCACCAGGCTCTTTTTGCGTCATATCTGGCTGCTATAGGTACCCACAAATTTACCAGATTATAAAAATCAGGAGCAGGAGTTTGTTCTATATGTAAAGTTAGTAATCGGCGTATTTCAGGACAAGAAGATTTTAATAATTCTAATCCTTTTTTAACCTCGGGATAACTCTCTTTCATAGGTTCATCTACCCAATACCAATAGGCTTTGTGCAACCAACCTTTTTCCCTCAAATGCTCCTGAACTTTTTGAAATATCAATGTAAATAACCGAACATATTCAGGACTATATTGTTCTGCCCCGTTTAGTTCTCTCGGTAAGCCCCCCATATTAAAAGAAGTAAAATGGTATTGGTCCAGATATTTCTCCATTGCTTTGTCAAATTCGGAAAAATCCAACTTTGGCTCGGGTGGTTCCCCTTCAAATACCCATTGAATCGGTGCGAAAGCATGAGGAGAATAAGGACTGATTCGATATTCAGCACATAAATCCATGTATAACCCAAATACCTCTTTCTTCTGTTCATCATTCAATGGACCATGATAAGCATAATCGGGATAAACACCATACGCTATTTCGGTGCTCGTTGTATCAGGTAAGGTATAGGCATATACCTGAACCTGATACGGAACTTCTACTGTCTTTTGCGATGTATGTATTTCTATTTTTCCTTTGTATATTCCTGAAGCCTGACTTGGCAATGTCTTCAATCGGAATAGAAATACTGCATTTTCATTCACCGATAGTTGAAACGATTGGTTAAGTGGAATAATGGGGTCGGGATAATCTTTGTTTGGTTGACCAAACGCATCGGTGGGTTCAACAACTCGAATATAACCCACACGAAATACCTTAAAATCCGAACTTTTAAGAACATTTCCATTATCGGTTACTGCATCCCGAACAACAATGGAAAGATTCTCCAAAGTCTGCTTCGGACGAATTACCAACTGAAACGATTCGTATTCGTTCCGTGCTATATCTAAAGGAATAAATTCTAATTTTGTTTCTGGAACACCTTCATCAAGACCTACCTTCTCTATCACAGGGGAATACCAGAGAGAAAAAATATCCGAATCAACTATAGATGACTTTAACGAGGAAAGTTTGTAGATATTCCTATATATCCTCTCTGGAGCATTAGGTTCTTCAGTATATGAAAGACTTCCATCTTTTGTTAATTGGCGTGCAAAACAACCTACCAGCCCACTATCACTGCATACGCCCCCTCCATTCAAAATGGGATTAAACATATTTATCAAATTCTTTTCTATCTCGGCTATTCCATCTATCTCTTTAGTTGCATCTGAATCAAACCTATAACCTTTGGGGTCTAATGAAAACCAAATCTTACCTAAACCCGGCAATGGTAACAATGTCCGTATCCACAGCGGTTTTATATTTGTTTTCAATACCTCATATTTCCCCGGTTCTACTTCTTTAATTGCACCTGAAACAAGTTCCAATTCAGGAGTATAATCTTCCGAATCAAGTATACCTGCATCAGCAATACAGTCCCTTTTTATGTCCTTAAACGCCATTACGGAGGTTGTTAAAGGTTTTCCCTCCATATCGTATAACTTTATATAAATTTTATTGACATTTACATCTACTGCTTTTCCTTTATCACGACCATAAGAAAAAGCACTAATCCCTAAACAGAAAAGTGCAAAAGATAAAACAAAAAAATATTTACCTATACACATACGATTATTCTTTTTCATAATAATTCTCCGACTAGAAATAGTTTTTCTACTTACCGAAAACAAAATAACTCCAAAATTTCCAAATAATCGGCTGATTTATTTTAATAAAAAAGAAAGCAATAAAAAAATAAACAGAGGAGAGAAAGTAAAGAATTTCTTTTCTTTGATAATTTTGTCACTTCAAGAACGGTATAATAGTTCTATAACTCATTCCAAAAATTAAGTAACCTTTTTATTTAGAGATCTCATTAATATTTTTACTTATTAAATTACCGTCGTTATCAAAAAAGAAAATCTCTGCACCTTTTTTGGTACTTTTCAACCATCCTCCTGTGTTGTATATATCTATGTTAATATTATCCAACAAACGAGAATCTTTCTTATTAGCAACATGGGTATGTCCAAATATAATGCCGACTGTTTTTAACTCTCTTTCTGATTTGTTTTCTTTATTTTTGTCTGTATTTGGCAATATTTTCTCTAATTGTTTTAAACTTGCTTCATAAAATCTTTTTAGTCGTTCTTTTTGAGCAGGATTATTTTTGGTATCAGGAAATAAGTCATTATCTCTTGGGTTCTCTATACCCTTTTTTCTAAGAAGATACCAGATTATTATTTTTGTGATGAAGGTATTTACTTTTTTGCTTTTAAGTAGAAATAAATTTTTCCCAAAAATTATTGGTAAACGAGATAACATATAACCAATCATTTGTTCAAGATTTTTTGTGTTTTTATCTCTTCGTATATCAGTTAGTAATTGTAGAGCAAATCAGAAACATCCCCTCCCTGTCCTACACCTGTGCAAATTATAGATGTGAGTGGGTAGTTGTATTCTTCAAAATGTTGAATCTCGCCACATTCAATATTTTTCCATCTTTCTAAAAGTTCAGAAAGTAAAACCCAGGGTGTATCAAACATATGTCCATGAGTAATTATATATATACAGTCATTTACCTTAATGTATAGATTCGGGTATACAATGTTTATGGGTAATTTATTATCTTCACTTTCAAAAAGTCCTTCTAAAAAAAGGTTACCGTATCTATTTTCTCCTTCGACATAGCTTACTCCGGGTAATAACAAATTTTTGTCTTTCGAGTTTGTTGATAAATCTATGATCCCTGGTTGGGTCCTTTTAAATGCTCTTGTATCTTTGTGTTTTTCTAATTTCCTGATAACATTTACTTCCCATTCAACAGCATCCCATATATGTTTATCATGATTTCCTGGAATATATATAATTTGCTTAACTATACTTTGTCCTTTTTTTTGATTTCCTGAAAAATTTTTTAGCGATATTACATGAGTTTGCAAAGGAATTTATAGAAAAATCTAAGATATCTCCATTTAATATTAGATAATCAACAGGTCCTCGAGGAGAATGATTGTAAAGTAAATCTACGAATTCGTAAAATAAATGACCTTTGTTATACCCTGAACAATTCGGATCAAGTCTTGATTCGCTATCTCCTAAATGGATATCTGAAGTAATAGCAATTTTCATAAGGGTCTCCTTTTTTACTTTGTTATTTATAGAATAACAAATGATTCATCTGAAAAAAGCATTTTAATAAGATAGTAAAAATTTTATTTTGTTAAATCTAATACGGATTTGAAGACTTCTTCGGGGGTGATTTTTTTTAGGTTTTCTTGTGCTTGTTGTAGTGAGATTTTTTTAGGGAAGGGAATTGTCCCTTTGTAGTGGGTGCGAAATTGGGGTCCTTGCGGGGCATGTTGTTGTGGGTTTGTTCCGCCAAAGATACAAATGGCAGGTTGGTGAAGTAGCCATGCTAAGTGCATAGGTCCTGTATCGCCGGATATAAAAACGGAGGAGTGCGCAATCAATAATGCCAGATGTTTTAAGGTAGGGAGTTGGGGACAAACAAGCACAGGATATTGCATATATTTTGTTATTTGTTTGATGGTATCGAGTTGTCCGGGTCCCCAGGTGAATAAAACTTCAAATCTCCCATCGGAAATAAGCATATCTGCAAGTTTTGCGAAATGTTCAAGAGGCCATTGTTTTTCAGGTCGTTCTACAGGCGGATGAATTACAATTAATTTTTTATTTGTTTCACAAAGAGTGTTTATAAAATCTTGTATTTCTTGTTCGATTTCGATAGGAAATACCATTCCAATCCAGTCATCTATTGTTTCTGTTCCTATAGCCTTAGCAAGGATAAAGTTTTCTTCTATCCGTGTGAGAATTTTATCCGTAGGTAATGAAATTCGATGTGTAGCGAATATATAACTAAATTCCTGTGCCCGAGGAGGTGCAAACGAAAAACGATAAGGGGCTTTTGATAAAAAGGATATAAGTCCGCTTTTTAAGATTCCATGAAAATCTATAACAAGGTCATATTGGTTTTCTCTAATTTGTCTACATATAGTAAAAAAATTTCTTAATGATGTAAGGATATGTTTACTGCGTTCGAATACAATACAATTGTTTAATGCAGGATGACCATTAATTACATCGCTGGCTTTATTTTCGGTTACCCAATCTATTTGTGCGTTCGGATAGGCAATTCGAATGGCTTCCATTGCGGGGATAACACGGACAACATCACCGATGGCACTCAAACGGATAATAAGAATTTTTGATATGTCCTTGTAGGGTATTTCCATGTCAATATCTTAGATTAACTTTGCTTAATTCTAACGGATTGAATACTGTTAGTGCATTATCGGGTCGGCTTAAATAGCGGGCTCCAATAAATCGTCTATATCAGATAAATGGGAAGCCCTTGCAACAGATAAAACATGAACAGATATAGCACCGCTCTTTTTTAATACGCGGGCGCATTCCGTAACCGTGGCAGATGTTGTAACGATATCATCAATAAGTAATATATTTTTTCCTTTTACTTCATTGGGATTTTGCACCTGGAAGGCATTACGAATATTCTTTTTTCGTTCCTGAACGGTAAGTAAAGTCTGAGTTAATGTTGGTCGGACACGAATGAGTGCTTCGGATAGTCTCGCTCCTTCAAAAGAGTTAACGATTTGTTCTGCAAGCAGAAGGGATTGATTAAAACCCCTGCGTTTAAGTCGAAAAGGATGTAAAGGAACAGGGACAATTAAATCAAAATGTTTCTCTGCCATTTCTATTTCTATCCACTCACGGAGTAATGCTCCCAATGGGTCTGCCATAAACTGTTTCTTTTTGAATTTGAATGTAATTAATGCGTCACGGGCAATCCCTTTGTATTGAACAGGACTCCGTATGGAATCAATATACGGATTAGGATGAGTTCTACATTGTTCGCAAGGAAAATTTGAGCGTGTTCCAAATCCAATAGCAACAGGATGAGGGACACCGCACAATGAACAATAAGGTCGTTCTATTCGAGGTAAGGTTGCCCAACATGTCGGGCAATAAAAAGGGTTTTCTTCTGTTATTAAACGACTGTCGCAATGGATGCAATAGGAAGGTAACAGTATATTCTTCCATGCAAGTAGCCAATCAGGGTCTGAAAATATTTTCGGAATATAACCTTTTAACTTTTGTATAAACATATTATTGTGGTAATGGAACTATATACAGAAGTTTATTGAGAGCATTAGGAGTTATTGCAACAGTAACTTTTCCCTCTGTTTCTGAATATTCAAAAGGTATTTTTTCACCAGGGCTCCCGGGTGTTGCTCCTTCTGCGATAATCTCAAAGGATTTGTTTTGAGGTGCCTTGAATGGGATAAAAATGTTCCCATTCCCATTCACAAAAATTATTGCTAATGCTCCATTTTCGACATAACGATTTTGTGACACAGGAGCCCAAGAAATGTAATGGACAGGGTTGTCTGCAAAAGTGAAGGTTTTTCCATCAATAGTTATTTCTTTTGAGCCGGCTCCAGTAAAAGCGAGTAAGTTTCCATCTGCAACACGAAACGCCATGGCTCTGTTCCCTTGATATGTAACCGTATGCCCCCAGACTTTAAAGTCTTTCAATTCTATAATATTAGGTTTTAGATTTAGTTCTTTAACTGTCTGTTCATCTTTTTCACGATTTCGAGCAAAACCTCCTTCCCAGCCCTCTTCGATATCTTTATAATGAGGTGCTACTGCGATTGTGCCATTTGGGAAGCGGGAGAACATATAAGGATTATTCCGCGAGAGATAGTCGGGGTTATCATTATAATCATTAAATATACCGGAAGGTGGATAAGCATTCATGGCAGATAAAATGTCGAATAACCAACGTGTTTCTTTCCCGAGACTTGCACTTTGATTATCCCGTGGACGGAAACCCAAATAAACAGTTTTCCCTTTGTTTATTCCTTTGTATGTGCCAACGATATTGCCTTTACATGTTGCTATGGTTGTTGTATTTTCAAAAGGTTGAACAGGGTAAATAGCGTCTATAGGGAAATCTGTTAATATAGTCATAGGCGATAAATGAGCAAGGGGTCCTGAGAATTCTATGTCCATTCCTACGGCAGAATAACCGTAAAACTTTGCGGGAGGGAAATTGACCCCCATCAAGTTTTGCCACTTATCTAAAATGGGATTTCCAGCAAAATCAAAGTAAGGCGGCGGTCCTATCCAGATTAAGTTTCCACCATTTTCCACAAAAACGGATAATTTGTCTAAAAGTCCTTCAGGGGGAGTAGGTTCAAATAATGCCAC
Organism: Candidatus Hydrogenedens sp.; assembly: GCA_035378955.1. Taxonomy (NCBI): domain Bacteria; kingdom Pseudomonadati; phylum Candidatus Hydrogenedentota; class Candidatus Hydrogenedentia; order Candidatus Hydrogenedentales; family Candidatus Hydrogenedentaceae; genus Candidatus Hydrogenedens; species Candidatus Hydrogenedens sp. Next base: position 43,897 of record DAOSUS010000011.1, read on the forward strand.
CAATGTTTTATAAGAACGATTTTTAACAAGACATACGCCGTTTTCGAAAGAGCCCAATTCCATAAGTTTTTCTGCCGTAAGGTAATTTCCATAGCCATATTGAACGGTCAAACTTCCGAAGCGTTCGTCAAAAGCGACAAGGTCAATGGGATATAAAAAAAGTACATCGGTATCACGATGTTCATAATCTTCAACTAAAGCGAAGGGTAACCATGGAGCATTTCCGTAAACATCACAGAGTGCTTGGCGTCGGTCAGCGATTTCATGAGGCATACCCCAATGTGCGGAGTAAGAATTAGGTACATCGTTAATAACCCCGGTAGAAGCACCTAAAGCCAATCCGTAATAATTGCGGTCAAGAAAACCCCCTTCGGCGGTATCATTCCCGTTGCCTGTTAGAAAATCACCCCATTTGAAATAATCATAACAGGCAGAACTTGCTTGATGAACCGTATTTGACCACATAAAATTAGAGGTATATTCATAGACATAATTTAATCGGTATAAACAGCGTTCCGTTCGCCATAAATCACAGGTAGGACTTTCTGCCCATGTCGCATGAGCACGTGCTTCTAATTTATATCCTACTTTCTGTTCGAGGTATTTTTTTGCTTGGGTAAATAGGTCAACAACACCGTTCTGTAAGAAATGATAGTATTGAGCACGGAACAGAGCCGTTTTAATTAAGCCCTCAACACCGGGTGCCATTATATGCTGTATAGGCTCATGAGCGAATAAATCATCTGTGAACACATCCTGTCCCTGCACAAAATAAATCATATAAGGAGCAAGGTCAGCATATTGTTCACCATATTTTTGAGCAAAGGCTTTCTGAAACCCGGGACTGACATAACGCAATGCGAAAGAACCTAAATCATGATGATTAAAATAAGCCCAATCCTGTTGAATATGCATTTCATCCGAATAGAGGGCATTAATTTTAACACCGGCGTTGATATATTTATCACATAAAGATTTTAAATAGGGTAGCGTATGTTCGCTGAAATAATCCATTTCAGGCGTTTTATAATGAACAACGACTAATATACGATTTCCTTTTGTTTTATCTACCGCACCACTGCCATATATACGAATGCGAGTAGCGGTAAAATCACCATGCTTCGTTTTTAATGAGGGATACTCCTCTATCTGTGCCGTTTCACTGATTTCTACTATCTGATCGGGGGGAACTACTTTATATTGCCTACCGTAAGAATTTTCATTGAAAGCAAATATACGAACACCAGCAAATTCAACATCAATAGGACCTTTGTTATTTGCCCAGCGTTCCTGTCTCCATAATTCTACACTGTATTTCCCTGTGTCTGGGTCCCGAAGACCTTTCCCAAAATGCATCCATACACCACATTCCCCTGTTTCCTTCCGATATTCGGCACCTAATTCCAGAGGTGTGAGAAAACTTAAATCCAGACCTAACCCATACGACTGAGCAAACTGGCTTATTTTTGCTATCCGTTCAATATATTCCTTTTTATCTGGGGTCCATTCACGGGGTTTGTTTTGTCCCGGGCGATACTGAGCGAAGAAATGGTCAAATGCAATTGTAAGTGTTCGCACACCTCTTGCCTGTGCATTCTCACAAATCTTTCGCAATGTAGTAATGTTTGGCTCGTTAGTAACACTAATATTAATTTCAGCATCGGGATTACACAATGTATCCAGTTCATCATCCCGCACTAAAATAATACCTGCTTTCGGTAATAGAAATTGCCAGGGTCCAGGATACTTAATCAACGATGTAGAATAATCCGGCTCCGGTACCTCATCATTGCTTGATATAAAAAAACCTGTTAAAACAAAACATAAAAATAAAAGACAAAAACCAACTCTTCGTTTCATAACTTTCCCTTTCGAATAAATTAAATTTTAGGAAATAATACTATACCTTCTAATCCCAAACAAAAAAACTTTAAATTTGTTATAAAATTAAACCCGTAATAATTTAGGGACATGATTTTTGCGTTTTTATGGTTATGGTAAGGGCACACGGCATGGCTTGATTTTATGATTTGAGAGAGAAGATATAAATCCGTTACCTATATTCTATGGGTTATCACTTCAATGTTTCTGTGTCGGGTTTATATTTATTGAGAGGTTTTATGCGGATTGAGGGGTGGCTTTGGGAGTAAGATGGGGGAGGAGTGTTGAATGGTTTTTGCGGTATTCGGAGATAGTTTTATGGGCACAGGCAGGACAATAGATGTGGCTGATTTGCTGGTCTTTTAATTGATGGCGTGTAGGTATCATCCATCGGGCATCATGTCTGATTTTTCCGCATACACAACATTGAACTATCATAATACAACCTTTCTTTTATTTACTATACCATTGTAAGCATATTTTGTGCCATATTTTTTTTGAGGTGAAAATTTGATTTAAGGCACTGAAAATCAATAGAGTATGGTCATATAATTTAAGTAGAATGGCGTTTTTATCGGAAAAGAGTTCCTGTCTGTAAGAAAAAAATGCCGATTGATATATGAAAACCTATGTAATAATGTCAACAAATTACCAGTTTAAAAATATAATTTTGTCAAATGGACAATATATTAAAGAAAGCCACGAATACACGAATTATAGAGATTAGCGAATAAAAAAATCTTAAAAAGTCACAATTGCACGGATGTAAAATAAACAAGTAAAAATGAATGATAAAGTAAAATTAACCCGAGATTTTAATATATGATTGAAGTTCAGAAGTTAACAAAATTTTATGGTTTGTTTTGTGCGTTGAAGGATGTATCTTTTTCTATTCAGGAAGGAGAGCGGGTTGGATTGTTAGGTCCGAATGGAGCGGGGAAAAGCACGATGATGCGTATTCTTACAGGGTTTATGCCAGCGAGTTATGGGACAGCAAAAATTGGGAAGTATGAAATACATGAATATCCGTTGGAGGCAAAACAGTTAATAGGTTATTTGCCGGAGCGAGTTCCTTTATATGACGAAATGACGGTTAAATCATTTTTAAAGTTTGTGGCTCAGGTGAAAGGGCTACCGCGTAAAGAATGGAAATCCGCAGTGGATGAAGTGGTTTATACTTGCGGGTTAGAACAGGTTTTTAACCGTGTGGTGGGTGTCCTATCAAAAGGGTATCGTCAAAGGTTAGGTTTGGCACAGGCTTTGATAGGTTCTCCACCCGTAATTATTTTGGACGAGCCCACAGTTGGTTTAGACCCGCAGCAGGTAGTTGAAATTCGAGAATTGATAAAAAATTTAGGGGAGAAACATACAGTTCTGTTAAGCACACATATTTTGTCTGAAGTATCTTTATTATGTTCGCGTGCCTTGATTATGAATAGAGGTGAGATTGTAGCAGAAATTTTAATTGACCCACTTAAACCGTCTGTAGAAATAGAGCAAGCATTTTTGAAGGCTATATCAAAAGAAGGAATAGGTTAGGACGATGAAATCTGTTTGGAGTATTGCTAAAAGAGAATTCATGAGTTTTTTTATAACTCCTTCGGGCTATGTCATTTTAGGTTTAATTGCTTTATTGACAGGGACAGCCTTTGTAATGTCATTTTTGACCTATGTGCAGATTTCTCAATCTCCGTTTCAGTTTGGATATTCCTCTGTACCCGATTTTGAAGAGACTTTTTTAAGCCCATACTTTGTTTTTTGCGGGATTATGATTATGTTCTTATCGCCTATTATTACCATGCGGCTGCTATCTGAGGAATATCATCGGGGAACAATGGAATTATTGTTGACTTATCCGTTAAGAGATAGGGACATTATTTTTGGAAAATTTGGTTCGGCGTTAGCAGTGTTATTACTGGCGATAATTCTTATTGCTTTGAATGTTTGTTTACTACTTCCCTTTACAGATGTTGAAAAAAGTGTTTTACTATTTGGATTATGTTCTGTTTTTTTAATGGGAATGGCTGTATTAAGTGTTGGATTATTTATTTCTTCTTTGATAACCTATCCTATAACAGCGGGATTAGTGAGTTTCGGAATTTATTTAATGATGTTCATCATTGGAAATGTGGCAGAGAAATTGCCTGTGGCTGCCCCATTGCCCAACACCTTTCCTTTAATGTTAAAGAATATAGTTGAAAAATGTTATGTTCTATTCCGTTCATTATTATTAGAATTACCGTTAGATAATCATGCAAAGAATATGGCATTGGGAATTTTCGAACCGAAGGATATTGCCTATTATTTCCTTTGCACAGCATTTTTTATATTCCTGACATTCCGTTCCCTAGAGTCGAGAAACTGGCGAAAGTAGGAGTTATTATTAGCCAATGAAAAGGTATTTAAAAACTTATAGTGGTATTATTTCCGCCATCAGTTTATTGATAGTTTTAAATTATGTTGTTTGGAAACAAGATATCTTTAATTTTTGGGTTTTGTTATTGGGTGGAGTTTTTTTTGCTTCTGGCATTATCTGGTTAGGGGCTGTTTTCTGGAATATTGTAATGGAATCGGGTTGGTCAGGTCGTGCGGTTTCGGGACTGAATGCCATTCTTTCCACATTTGCTTTTTTAGGTATATGCATTGTTTTATATGCTTTCGTTTTACGGTGGGATGTTTCTGTTGACCTAACTCAGGAAGGTCGTCGGACATTATCTCCACAGACCGTTAAAGTTTTGCAGTCCATCAATAAAGAGGTAAAAGTATTGTGTTTTTTTATCAATATTGATGAAGAATCTGTGGTAATTGCCCGAGATAAAACGCTTCGTTTTTTAGAACAGTGTAAAAAACACACACCTTTTTTGGATGTGGAAATTTTGGACCCGCAAATAGACCGTGCCCGTCTGGAAGCGTTAGAGATAACTCATGCCTCTACTCAGGGGACTATTGTGTTGAAATGTGGAAGTCGCCAGCGGGTTATTATGTTAAGTGGTGCTAATCCACGGATGGAAGAACGAGATTTCACACAGGCTTTAATTAGTGTATTAAAAGAAACCGAGACAAAAATTGGATATTTAACAGGACATGATGAAACACCGATTGATGATACCAGCCCGAGTGGACTTTCCACAGCGAAAAAGATTATAGAAGGCGAAACCTACAAAATTGAACCTTTCCAGATAAGCGTTGAATTGCCGGAGATTCCTAAAAGTTATGAAGTGGTGATGATTCATAACCCCAAAGGAGATTTAAACCGTGAAGAGTTAAATGCAATTTTAAATTTCCTGAATTCAGGCGGTCGCCTTTTTATTCTCTTTGAACCGTGGATAAGTGTCCGTTTAGGAATGAGTGGTGGAGAAAATTTGCGTCCGTGGCTGAAGGAACAATTGGGTGTGGATGTCGGTTCGGATATTGCCTTTACTATTCAGCGAAAAAATGCATGGGAAATAGAAATGCGTTCGGACCCGCAACCTTTTGAAAATGTGGAAAAAGACTTTATGGACTTTCGTGGCTCCATGCGTATTGACCATCCGATTACCCAACGAATGGACCAGCCCTTATTATGGCGAGCCGTGCGAACTGTGGAACCTGTTGAAAAGGTACCGGATAATTTACAAGTTTTTCCTTTATTAAGGACCCCGCCAGATTATTGGGCAGAAACAGACCTATCGCGTTTAGCAGAAGGTGGAACTGTAAAGTATGAGTCAGGGGAGAAAGAAGGTCCACTTTATGTGGCTGTAGCAGGAATACGGACAAAAGAACAACCCGATGGCACAAAAAAGCGAAGCCGTTTTGTTGTAGTAGGCGATGCAGATTTTATTACCAATGAACGAATTAGTATCGGAGGACATATTAATTTTTTGTTAAATAGTTTAGCATGGCTTACAGAACATGATGAACTTATTGCCATTCGTCCTACAACAAAAGAAGACAAGCCGATAGTCCTTACAAACACACAAAAACAGTGGTTGCTCTGGTGTTCTGTGATGATGACACCTCAAATTGTTTTGATTGCAGGAATTCTTGTCTATTTTGTAAGGAGGAAATCAAAGTGAAATGGCGTAATACCGTAATTCTAATACTGGCTTTGGTATGTCTCATTTCTTTCTACGGGTTTTTAGATTGGCGTAAAGAAGAGCAACAGATAATTCGGGAAGAGGTAAAAAAGATTTTTACTTTTGACCCTCAGTCTGTCCGTGAACTTCATATACAGCAAGCGGGAAAGTCTGCCTGCATAGCCAAAAAGGACGCAGATGGTAAATGGAATTTTGTAAAGCCATCTACAGATATTCCTGCATTGCAATTAATGTGGGAACGGGTTGCAAAAAATCTTGCGGAATTAAAAAATCAAAGAACACTTGTTGCAAAAATGGATGATAAAACCGCTTACGGATTGGACAAACCGAGTTTGATTGTAAAAGCGGTAATAGATGGTATAAAAGAACCAATAGAATTAAATTTTGGTCTCCTTGACCCTACCAATACTTATCGTTACACAACAAGGGATGGTCAATCTGTATTTTTAGTTGATGACAAGCAATTTTTTGAGTTGAATCGTTCATTAGAAGATTTGCGATTCCGATTTTTAGTAGCAGAGAGGGAAACTCCTTTGGTTCGTATTGAATATGCACGGATATGGACCGAAGATGATGATATACAGGACGCCAATTATTCTCCTAAAATAGGTGAAGAATCCACCGCGGTTATAATGGAACGCGAGAATGAGAAAACCCCATGGAAAATAATAGCACCCAGTCAGGGGCTTGCAGACCAGGAAGCCGTTAATGCTCTTGCCTCCGAAATACAATATGGTATGGCAAGAGATTTTATTGATAATCCTGAAAGTTTATCTGATTATGGATTGGACCCACCCCGATGCCGATTAACCTATTTTGATGCAAAATACAGAAAACCTCAGACATTGTTTTTAGGAGGAGTACAAACGGCAGGTCAAAGTACTCAGGAGAAAGATAAGGAAAAACGGAAGCGATTGAAATTATCGGAATGTACAGGGGTTTTTGCAAAATTATCGGGACAAAATTCTGTCTTTTTATTAGACCCGCAATTTTTGCAATTATTGCCCCGTTCCCCAGAAAGTTTTAGGAATCGTAGAATTTTTACAAGTGAGTTAACCAATGTGAATAAGATAGAAAGAATTGAAGCAGGACAATCTGTATTTGTACTTGAAAAAACAAAAGAAAAAGGGTGGATAATGACACACCCCCCTTTAGAGGATATTGATGTATTAAGTATAAATAACTATCTGGGGAATTTAAAAAATATCGAGGTGCAAAGTTTTCCCGGAGGGACATGGGAAGAAAGAGGATTGAATAAATCAAAAGATATATTACGGTTTACTACGGAAGATGGAAAAACATTAGAAATCCAATATGTCCCTGTTCCTGATGATGAATTACATGCTTATATCAACAATGACACCGGAGAAGTTGGAATTATTTCCAAAGAAATTATTTCAAAAATTTGGATTCGCCCCGAAAGTTTCCGCAGTTTACTTTTGTATCGTTTTTCTCCATCTGAAGTTCAAGAAATTGGGATTGTAATAGATTCTACATCATATCTATTTACACAGATTGATGGGCAATGGACAGTAAAAGAGCCCAAAAATAAAGTGTTAACCAATCAAGGCGATTTACTTCGATTGCTTCGTTATATGTCAACCTTAACTGCAGGTAATGTCAGCAATCAGAAAGAGGATGAAGCGAAAGTAGGAGAAATTTTATTAACAATTTCTATTAAACTTGCAGACAAGAAGCAGTCTCCAAATATCATAGAAGGCACATTAAATATAGGTACAATCGACGATATGGATTCTCGCTATCGCTGGGCAAAGAAAGAGGGAAAACAGGGAGTTTATCAGGTGAAACAAGAATTGGTAGACATTGTTCGTGATATGTTAAAGTCTGTAAGTGATGTAGAGAATTCTCAATAAAAGCCAAAAACATTTTCTTTTTAAAATCCAATTTTTAAGTTTTTTAATGGAGTTTTTGTTGGAGAATTCTCTTGACAGATGAGTGTTAAATATGCTGTAAAATTAATTTATTCAAAAAAGTAGAATAAAAATACAAAAATAATTTGAAAATGAAATAAATTGTTGACATAATTATAAAAGTGTATTATAATTTATGTAATAAAAAAATTGTATATTGGTTTGTATTTAATGGTAAACTACTATCAAATATTAAACAAGGTTAAAAGAAAAGGATAAGAGTTTCAAATATATCATATAAGTGTGATAACATATTTTCAATTACAGAAAAATTGTAGAGAGGATAAAAATTCTATCTACATGAAGATATATGTATAAATGATATAAAAATATAAGGAGTAGATAGCCGTGAAACGAAAAAATAAATTTTATTTGCCGTTTCAATTAATTGTTATTATGTCCTGTGTAATTATTCTGGGAGTGTTTTTTTACCTGTCGGACAACAGAGGGAATATAGGAAACTCAAATCGAGAAGTTAGAGGGACCTCTATCATTACTGATAGAAATGATAGTAAAAATATAGAATTACCTAAACAAGGGGAGAAATCACAGACCGGTTCTCTACAACTTACTGTAAATGAAAAAGCGGAAATAAAAAACACTGCAAATAGGGTTCAAGTTGCTTCTACTGCTCCTAATAGTGCTCTTACCGGGATATTGCCTTCCCTCGTTTCCGGGCAAATTGCTAATCTTGTATATCCAACATGTGACCAATTGACACTGAACTTTGTTGCAGAACCTACTGATGGTGCGGCTCCTTTAACGGTAAGTTTCAGACTTGTATATACAATGACGGGTTTTGGTCCTAATGACATGCCGAATATAAAGAATATAATATGGTATATTAGTAGTCCGTCAGGAGGAAGACCTGGGTCAACGGGATTCCAGTGGCAATATCAAGTAGAACAACAATATGACCCAAGAGTGACTCCGGAACAGCAGGTATTTGTGATTGGAGGGCAAGGTTCTCAATATTTTCAAACCGGGGGTAGATACACGATAGGAATGCGGATTCGTTTGGAAGATCCTACTAATCCTGGAGATTATCGGTATTGCCCTGATCCACTTATCTATAAAGAGGACTATATAATTGTTCGGCAAGAATCTCAGATTCCACAGGCATCGTTTGAGGCAAAAGATTTGATAACAAATGGGATGGGACTGGTTCCCTTAAATGATTGGGTTCCGCTATTTTATTTTAATATGAAATATAATCCCAACCAACCCGCACCGCGAACTTTAACTCAGTTAAATTATAGTCTTTACGACAACGCAGGTATTTTGAAGCCTGAGGATATACTTGAATTTGGATTATTTGCAGATTCAGGACCGGAAGGGAAACCGGATGGTGTTTTAGACTTTAAATATGATGGCAGATTTGTATATATATCGGGAACACCTAATGCGTTTTATATTCAACCTGGAACACCTATGTTGAATTGGGATAGGTATGGTTTCCCCTATGAAATGCCTAATAACAATGGAGACTTTAGTAGAGATTTAAATTACAACCTTAATTTTACAATGAATCCGGACAGTTCTTCTTACGACCCAACAGACCCGTTTGCGGCTGTAAATCCAAGAAACAATCCTCCTACAGAATTATTCCCATTTGTGAAAGTTAAAAATTTGAACCCAGATTCAAGTGCCAATGATGGTGTTGATACAACTGAGGGAATACTAAGACAATGGGTAATCGCAGGACCTGACCCGGGTTATGGATATATTGTAGCAGTTCGATTAACATATAATTGGAAGAATGGAAATAGGATGGCTTTAAGTGTTAACAGAGCCCGAATGCAGCCTTATAGCGGTCCTAATTTATCTACGATAGTTAGTAATGTTCCCTTTCCATTTTGGAATTATGGAGTGGGTTCTTTCCCAACTCAAAGCACAGGACAGCCGGTGGATTCTTATAACCCAAACTTCTATAAGGGTGATATTCTAATTGAGGAGAATTTTTATACAGCACACTTCAATATCTATGATATAACAGGGGATACTATTTTTGGTTACCGTCCAGGAGAAGACTGTAATCTTTCCAGTTGGCCCTTCTTTATGTATACCCCTGTTGCAGAGCATACAAGACCAAGATGGGACATATCTAACACATTAATAGAGGCTGTTACAGGAGAGATAATGGATTTGCGTCATATCTGGCCTATGGATGCCTGGATACCTGTAATCGGTATTAATGTTCACGGAGATCCGTCAGCACAAATTTGGGAAGTAAACTTGATTTTAACAGATATAGGAGGCGACCCTTTTGGTCCTCCCGGAAATGGTGGATTTAATCCTAACTATGCATTAGAGCCAATAACAACATCTTACAGGGGTGATTGTTCTGTATCTGTTCAGAATGATTTTGCTTTTAATGGAGCCTGGCTCTGGCATGATTCCGATTCTGCGGAAGGAAACGGGAAATTTGATTTTCCAACACCTCTTGACCCCTCTGGAAGTACTTACGGGATTTCGTTTACGGACTGTCCCATGTATCCAGCAAATCGGGACCAGGGTGGTTCTGTTGAGCCAATGATACAATGGGAATATGAACCTTTTCCACCGGGTGGCGGTGACCCATGGTGGAAAGTGCGATTAAGATTCTCAGGGGGAAGAAGAAGGTGCCCCAATCAAACCCCAACGGGATATTTTGATCCTTTACCAGATTACTATGAACCGAACAGAACAGATACTGCAATAGAAAAAACCGATTATTATATTGTATTGAGGACAAATAGTGGTAGAACTGACTTATCAGGGAGGACATCTGGCCCTGGAGGTCTTTTTGGAGGTGATTTCCGCGCATTTATTGAGCCTCGTCGTTGGAATCCTCGCGATGGAGGGCATTGGGATGGCGGACTATGGTTTTCTAATATGAATCTTGACAGAAAGAAAAAATATGTTCAGGATACGGAATGGATAGACGAGCCTTACCCTACAAGTGCTACATCAGAAACGAATCGCAGAATTAATAGACCTTGGTTTACAGAACGCTCTCATACCCAAGATAATGTAAAACCCCAAAGGGTAGGTTTTGAAGTTCATGACCTTGTATTAACATATAGCACAGATAATACATTTGGCAGAGAAACCTATATCCATCCCACACAGCCACTTCCAATAGCAACTCATCCGGTTGATATTGTTAATTATGCTTTTTATGATTGGAGGGGTGCAAATGGTGTGAGTAATTTAAGTTTATGGGTAGACCCGCCAATAACATTAGGATTTGGAGTAGATGTCTTTGGAATTTTTAATCAAAGATTTTTATTAGGATTAGCACCTCCCTCAGATTTGGTTCTTGACCCCACTGTAAATCCTTTATTAGGTACAAATGCAGTAGAGTGGTTATATAATCCGGGTTTTCTCCCCGATTATTCAGAAGGTGTTTTTTGGACGGGACAACCCATACCTAATTTAGACGAGTTAACTTTTTTCCAGTATGCATTTGAGACAGTTCCATTTGAGCCAACATTTGGTGACCCAGTGATAGTGCGTTCCCTGACTCCTCGTAGCCCAGCGTATCCCAAGCCGTTTATTCAACCTACTTTGCCTGATTATTATACCTGGCCTATGAGACTTAATCTTGTGAATTTCGGTTCAAGATGTATTGTTTATGCCGATGAGGGAAGTTTATCGGATAATCTTGAATATTATCATTTTGACCCGACAGAAGACCCTAATGTGATTGAGACATGGCAAGGAATATGGGCAGGATATAAAGATGATATTTATTATGCAGAATTATTAGACGGTAATTTTGCAGGAGTAGATTTGTCTGGCTGGTGGTTTGTTGATAATAATGGGGGGAGGTATTATATTAAGAGTAATGATGGGAATATATTAGAACTTGAAAATGGACATGCGGCTTATGTTTCTGCATATATGATGAACGGGAACAAATTGAGTGTTTCCCAATATCCTTATGGTGTTAAAGGAGGACGAGCCAATGCTGTGGAACGGGGTCCCTGGTTAGTAGTTAAAGATGCTATGGTTCGCAATCGTTACCCGCAGATGGCAGATTGGCCCTTGGGATGGGGAGATAATACGGTTACATCAGGTCCAAACGGTGAATCCCGTGCTGCACGAATATTGAGACAAAAAGTTGAATATAAATCCCAACCGGTAGCAGTTTTGGGATTAAATATATCAGGTGCGGATGACCCGGTTGTGAATAAGAAAGGACCTGTTGCGTTAAATTCTATTTATGTAGCCTTCTGGGGACCGGAATTTGACCCATCAGATTTAACTCCATTAGATAGTACAGGTGGAACATTACCTTCCTCAGGTGTTCTGCTTTATGAAGATACAAATGGTGACGGGGTATTTACAGGACCTGTCTTTTTGGATACGGTCTCCGTTCCTGTGTTTACCGATAGAATTGTTCCATTGGTCCCCGGGTCATTGGAATGGGGTATTGCACCGGAACCTGTGGATTTAGATGGCGATAATATACCTGACGATTTAAGCGGAGATGGGATAGTTACAGACGGAAATGTTGATTTATCTGTTCCAGAGAGACCTTCACTTACTTCTGACCAATTAAAGGCATGGGATGGCTTGAAAGACTTAGCATGGGTATTGAAATTGACACCTACGCAACCCTGGACAGTTCCACAATCTGATGTGCGTTCCGGAGGCGCCAATCCACCTGTAAGTGCTAAAAGTCTGGAAGAAGATAACAATTCGTCACTACCTTTACCGGCAGAAATAATAAAAGGTATTCAAGAAACAGAAAAATTAGCGTCTTCAACAAAGAAATCTTTCCTTCTGGACATAACATCTCCGGAGTATAATGACGATGGAACTGCAAATGTTATCCCGATGGAAAAATCTGCAAAAGCACTTACAGCAGGAGGGCATCAAGGGGATGATTTGTTTGTAGTAATTAGAACATCAGACACAGTGAGTGCTTTTGAAGAATTCCGTTGTGTAATCCCTGCTCGCTTACCAGATAGGACACCTACAACGGCACAATTCGCAGGTGTCGTTTTCTCGCAAGGAGGCTTAACATCACGAGGAGCCGCTTTCAAGACCAATCCAGAAGAAGGAGGTTTGCAAGACTTCTATGGTCATGATATGTTGCAAGTGAGTGTCCCAACAAGAGTAGTGGACATGACAGATGCTTTACTTCCCCCATCTACCAGTGGCATTAAAACACCGGTTATAACGCCTGGGGGGCAACCTATTGCTATTTTGGGTGTTGACGCTTCCATGAACCGTGTAGAAAATCTAATTGCTTATGGGAATGGTACAGGTGCCTCTGCTGGAGATAAGGCATTCAGCCCTGATTCACGAGATATTATTATCCCAGAAACAAGCCTTAAAGGTTTCTTTTCTAATGGTGCGTGGACACAGAATATAGTAGGTATGTGGCTGGTTGCTTATGGTCAGGCAGACCAGGAAGTAAATAAACGAGTAGAGGCTTTTGAAATCACAGGCGCTCAGGGAAGGACTTTACGGTTAAGGGCAGGTACTCCGAAGAATGGTAGTCCCTGGTATGTGGTTAAAGACCCAACCTTCTTGGAACAGTTAATTGTTGAATTTTATAATGCGAATACCCAGACAACCGTCCGTGGTTTTGACCCATATAATGATTTATTACCTTTAGATGAAGAAGACCCTGCAAATGGAAAAGTAAGTGGTGTCTCAATATGGCGGGATAATGATTGGGATCCGCGGAATACAAATGGTGTGTTTGACCCACCGATTATTAACGATAATGGAACGATTGATTATATTGATTTGCCATTACGATTGGACGCGGCACCCGTATGGTATTCACGTCCAGGAGACCCCCGATATCAAGTACGGTTCGTTTTCTCTTCCCCCGGCACGGATAATAGTATCGGAAGGGATGTGACACAAGGAGGAACACCTTATGTTTCCCAACCCCGACTTCGTCAACCCATCCCTATATGTTTTGGAGATTGTCCCAGTGAGAATGGATACGGTCCGGACTTCTTTGTCGTAATCAGAACATCCGCCGCAATAAGTGCAGGAGATGCTTTCCAGGCAGCCATTGTATCTTTTGGTGGTGATACACCGACAGAACCTGACCCGGATAATTTTGTCCGTATATATCCGGGTGCTGGTGATATTAATGATGGATTATTCTATTTATATTCTGAGTTCCCGTGGGGAAATCGAGCCATAGGATTTATTAGTTTCTTTAAAGACCCACTTGTTTATCGTTATTGGGCATATAATGATAGACTTCATAAATGGACAGCACGAGCAGAAGTTGATACGAGTCAGGCTCAATCTGACCGATTGGGATTAAATTGGGTTCGCACCAATCCTGTTGCTTCCGGTCGTACGAAAACAATTATTGCATTACAAGTCCCAACAGTTGATTTTACCGTAGATAAGCAAAGACAGGTTCCCGGTGGTCAAGTTAAATTTACATTGCTTCCGGGCAGTGGAATAACGGTATCCTCTGTGCAATGGGATTTCGGTGATGGAACACAATCTACAGATAGAAATCCGACACATACATATTCCCAGGCGGGAACATATACCGTTAGTGTCGCGATAAAGGACAAGAACGGATTGAGTGCTTCTAAGATTAAGAGAGATTATATAGAAATATTAAGTGCACCCTATGTTAGTTTCTCCGCCCAACCGACTTCAGGATATATCACGCCGGATGCCATGGGAGAAAAAGACCCGGGATTAGATGTGCAATTTAGAGATATGTCTGTTGGAACAGATGTCTGGAAAGTGGTTGCATGGTCCTGGAGTTTTGGAGATAATATTCCCGCAATAGAAGCCACACAACAAAATCCTATACATAGATACACGAAGGAAGGTTTCTATTCCGTTACTCTTGAAGTAACATTCAAAAATGTAAATACCAGTGAGACCATGAAACTGTGTTATCTAATACCTAATTATATAACTGTAGGACCATGTATTGGCTGTCCATCAACAACAGAAGGTGGAACTCAAGAGGAACCAAGTGCAAAGTTCTCCGTTCAATCTTTAATAAAAGATAAAGAAGCACTCTTACCTTTAACAGACTGGGTTCCTTTATTTAATTTTACCATGGGTTATGACCCTGAAAATCCCGCCCCACGAGTTTTGAAATCATTAGTTTACCGTATTCGAGCGGATAAAAGAGGTGAAGGAGAATTAAATTATGGTAATCAAGGAGGTCCCAATATTTCAGACTTGTTGGAATTTGCCTTATTCAAAGAAAACTATTCAAAGAGAGAAGAATATGATAACCAATTAGACCCGTACTATGATGAATTATTATTTAAATGGAATGCAGATGGAACACCCTTAGCCCAAATTCTAACTCAAAATCCATATTCCCCCGATGGTATTACTTATAGGCTGAACTTTATTGGAAGTGGAACGCCAGACAAACCGGATTACCCTGTAGTAACGGCTCCAAATCAAGATGAAGGATTTGATGGAAATTCGTATATTGTTGCGGTTCGGACATCTGCTACATGGCGTAGTCAGATAACTATGGCTTGTGATGTTCTTCGTGCAGAGATGATAAAACTTAATGGCATTTTCCCAAGGAATGCAGATGGAGAAGCTATTGATGAATATGACCCAAATTTCTACGATCCAGATAAACCTGAAAAAATGATTTCTGATGCGGGTTATTCTGCCAGTTTCACTGTTTGGGATTTGAACGGAATTATTAATCCTGAACAATGGGAATATAGTGGATTTGATGCGTGGAATTATCCGACAAGGTTATATACACCTCTCGCTGAACATACACGCCCCAAATGGTCAAAGTTTGACCAGTTGTTATATATGTATGCCGGGGAGTTATTATCATTTCGTCGCTTGGTTGCTATGGATACATGGAAACCCGTGATAGGAATCAATGTGCATTCTACGAAATCTGTGCATGCGGATGGATATGACCCGTTAGTAGGACCTCGTCTTACGGCAGAAAAGAAGATATGGCCACAGTTGCGTGAGGTAAATGTTATATTCACAGATATTGGTGCAGATCCGTATGGACCTCCCGGCAATGGAGGTTTTGACCCTCGTGAAGCGTTGGATAAAGTTTCCACACAAATAAACAGTCTTTTGGTTGATAGTGACCAGGTATTATTCCAGGATATTGTTTTTAACGGTGTTTGGGTATGGCATGACACAAATAATAACGGGAAATTTGATCCGCCAACACCGCTTGCAAACGGGCAAGGGGTCCAGTTGAATGGCGATTATCCAATGTTACCCGAAACTGTAATCGGCATTAATCTCTCAGAGGGCTTTATTTTACCTACAGGACAATTGTTAAATTGGGAGTATATACCATTCCCGCCGGGAGGTGGTGATCCATGGTGGAAGTTGAACCTTCGTTTCTTCTATGGACGAAGAAGATTTGTGACACCGAGTAATGATGATGTTTCCGGTCATGTTGAACCAATCCCGGATAATTATGTAGGTGTGGCTACAGGGAGCGAATATGCGAATGATTACTTTGTCGTAATAAGGACAGATAGTGGATTTAAGGATGTTTCTCAAACTGTACCTGATGGTAATGGGGTTATGATGGGTGCGGATTTCCGCGTGTTTATTGAACCAAGACGAGTGGATAATAATGGAAAACCGACGGGAGGTATTTATGTAGATTCGCAAATTCCTCCGTTGGGTGGTCTTTTAGATGGTGGAGGACCCCCATGGCAGTCTGATTCGAGATGGGGTCAGCAAGAACCGTGGTGGAACCAGAGAACTGTAAACGAAAAATCTACCAAACCTATGAAGGTAGGTTTAGATGTTCATGATTTAGTGTTAACTTATACATCCGATTCTCCTTATAAATTTGAGTCGGATATATTTTATGGTTCAGGTTCTATTAATTTAGGGAATTGTCTTGGCTATTCCGTCGGATTATCTGACTATCCTAAAGATTTTGATAGATGGATGGACCCGGAAGGAAAGATAAGGTCTCAATTCTTAAATTTACATTCCGTAGGTGTAACAAGATGGCGTGAATTTGGCGGATTTACTTATTCCATTACAGATAATAATACATTTACTGTAAGTTATGACTATACCCATAGTAGGGGACAATATGCTTATGAAACGGTTCCTTTTGACCATGTGAATATTTTGGGTCCGGATACGCGTTCCTCTGCGTATGTAAATCCATTAGACCAGCCTGTTTTGCCTGACTATACTACCTGGTCTCGTAATATTGGACCTAATGAATATCCACGGGCAAGTCAATGGGCGCCGGAATTTAATCGAGCAAGATTGCTTACACAAAAAACAGATATAAATTCTGAACATACCGCTATGTTAGGGATTAATTTAGTAGGTTCGGGTGATTATGTTGTAAATAATGAAGGACAAGAATCCCCGTCTGTAGCGAAGATTGTTGTAGCCTTCTGGGGTCCGGACTTCTCTCCTGATATATTAATGCTATTAGACCCGGATGGTAAGAGTTATGACTCCGGTGTATTGCTCTGGGAAGATACTGACAAGAACGGGATTTTCTTTGAACCAAAATTATTGGCAACCTACTGGGATTTGCCTATGCCGAATATCGGTGATAAACCCGTCCCATTAAATAATTTACAATGGAGTTCTCAGCCAGAACCAATTGATATTGATGGGGATGGTTTACCTGATGATATGGATGGTAATGGTCTTGTTGACCAACGAGATTACGCATGGGTCCTTACAATGTATCCAAAAGAAAAGTGGACCTTGCCAACAGATGATTTTATGAATTTCCTTTTTGGCACTGTTCCAATAGAATGTGGAAATATTGATTTTACTGATGTCTTGTTTGAAAAGAGTATAAAAGAGAAAACAGATGACGAGGCAAATGCGACGAGTCAATCTTTAGAAAAACAAGTAACTGCTGTAGAAGGAAATAACCCCGGTGATGACCTGTTTATTACTGCTCGCCTAAATGATAAAGGGAAACGGTTCCAGTCATTCCGAGCAATTATTCCAGCAACTTTACCTGCAAGGAGCGATTCGGAGAAAAAAGCAGGTATTCAATTCTTCCCACAGGTTAATACCAGTTCTACCGCATATATTAAATCCAGTCCAGAAGAAGACCCCGTGCAAGATTTCTATGGGAATGATATGCTTGAAACAAACATACCGGTACAAATATATGACTTTACAAGTCAGCAACAAGCAATTGTTCCCGGAGGCCCGTCCTTTGCTGTGATGGGATTTGATATTTCAACCAACAGACCTGAAGATAGTTTGTATCAAGGAACAAATGGTGTAGGTTCTGAAAAGGCATTTACAGTATCTGGTGTGACTTTTGAACCCAATTCGCTTATTGGTGATTTCTTGATAGACTCTGCCTTTGAATCTTATGAGATTGTCGGGAATACGACCAATCAGGTGTATTTATTAAGTGGGACTCCGCGTAATGGCTCTTGGAGAATTGAACGCAACCCGAGTTTCTTAGAAGAAGTTACCTTAGAATTTTATGATGAAGGGACAAACGCCAACTTTAATCCGTTAAATGATTTGTTACCTCTTCATATTGACCCGCAAATCAGTGGCGTTGCTTTATATCGAGACAATGACGCAGACCCAAGAAATCGCAACGGTATGTTTGATGCCGATATTGATATTCCTATATCATTGGATGCAGCACCCTACTATATAGGTCAAACAGGAGAAGCCACACAGGTGAAGTTTGTATTTTCCAGTCCCGGAACGGATAATGTTCCTATTCCTCGTGAACAACAGGCACGAAATCGTCAGTGGGTTCCTACATCTTTCGGTACAAATAACAAGGACCCGTTCTATGGTCCAGATTTCTTTGTTGTGCTACGAGCCTCAGATAAGATGAAAACAGGTGTAAACTTCAGAATTGGAATGGTGAACTGGGGACCCAATACACCTACAGAACCTGACCCGGATACCTGGGCTCGTCTATCCGGTGAGCAGAGAAACGATTTCCGAAAATTCCGTGAATTCCCATGGGGAATTAGAGGACTTGGATTTATTACCTATTTCAAAGAACCTCCTGTTCGATACTATATGGATGGGAAGAAAGCAGGAATGAAAGCCGATAATTCAGGTGTAAACTGGATTCGTTCTCATTGTACAAAGAAACGGCGGACAGGTGTAATTAATTCTATTAAGAAAGTAGTTGCTCCATCTTCACTGGTAATAGATTCTACCTCCATATCTGAGTTGCCTATTCAGACTCTTGAAGGACAAGAAGTAACATTGGTTATATATGGAAGAAATTTTGGAAACAATCCTGTAGTCCGTTTGTCAGGTTATCAAGTCCGTGTTATCCAGGCAACAGATACTGCTATAACCATAGCCATCAGTACAATGCCGGGCGTTGTGCCTATTGAGCCTGTTGTATTACTGGTGAGAAATACAGCCACTGGAGATGAAGCCTCACGAACCGACTTGTTTACACTCACATCGAAGCCTTTAGGGCGAATACCTGTTATCAATTCTATAAATCCGAACAAAGGAACATCTAAAGAATTTCCAGTTACTATACAGGGAGCCAATTTCTCAGCAATTGAGAATATACAAGTGTATTTTGCAAACACATTGATGCCTGTGCAGTCTGTTTCGGCAGATGGAACATCTATCCAGGTAACTTTCCCATTGGGTGGTATTCCAACGGTAGGACCTCTGGATGTAACAGTGAAAAACATAGATCAGAAAACAGAGAAAACCCTTGTCGGAGGGTTCGAATATATAAATGATGCACAAAAGCCGAAGAAACGTTTTTATATGTTTGGTTGTGGAGAAAGACAAGATATTCAACAATCGAATTTTATGGCTTATGCCTTTGACATAAGTCTGGTAATTGCAGTTTTGTTGTTTCTTCTGTGTGCAAAGAAGAAACAAACAGTATAAGGAGATGGAATTATAAATGAAAA
>DAOSUS010000012.1:0-39011 GCA_035378955.1 Candidatus Hydrogenedens sp.
CACCTATTAACCGTCCTAACATTCCTAATCCTTTACCACCACCGCCAATATTCGTCTCTTCACGATTTCTACGCGATGCAGAGATAATGCGGTCAGCGAGACGCGAAAAAGGCAAGGTTTGAAGATATATTTTTCCCGGTCCCTGCAAAGTTGCAAGAAACAACCCTTCACCCCCGAATAGAACATTCTTAAATCCAGACAGAAATTGAATATCGTATTTCACTGTAGATGAAAAGCCTGCAATACAGCCCGTATCCACACGAAGCGTTTCCCCACCTGATAATTCCCGTTCCAGGACTGTTCCACCAATATGCACAAAGGCAAATCCATCCCCTACTATCTTTTGTAAGATAAATCCTTCACCACCAAACAAGCCTATACCAATTTTTTTCACCAGCGTTGGTGTTATCTCTACACCACCAGCCGCACATAAAAAAGCATCCTTTTGACATATAAAAGTTCCATCGAACATCTTCAAATCAATAGGGATAATTTTCCCAGGATATGGAGCCGAAAAAATCACATTTGCCCTTTGGCTCCCTTGATTATAAAAATTCGTAATAAAAAACGATTCTCCGGTAAGCATCCGTTTCAGTCCTTTCATAAGTCCGCCAGCACTTGTTTGCATTTCAATACCGTTATCCATCGAAAGCATGGCTCCAGCCTCTGCAAAAACCGATTCACCCGGGTCAAGGGTAATCTGTACGGCTTGCATATCGTTTCCATAAATCTGATAATCAATCTTATCTGCCATTGTTTTTTCCTTCTTTTAAGGTTTATTCTGAAGATGCCTCAACGCCTAAGCATACCCGGTTAACAGTATAACATATTTCCTTTGTTCTCCGAATACCTATTAAGGCAAAAAGTAACAACAAATTTGAATAGTGAAAAAATTTTCACTATAATATAAGATTATATTTTGAAAATATATTTTGGGAGATAAATTATGGACATTATCGAAACCTTACTCAAATCAGGTTTTCCAGAACCTTTACTTAAAGAGTATCAAAAGTTCTGTTATGAACTTCTCCCCTTACAAAGAGAAGTTATTGAAAACGGAACCTTATTTTTGGAGCCTCATTTACTTATCCATGCGCCAACCAGTGCTGGCAAAACTTTTCTGGCGGAATTGGCTATGGTGCATACTTACCTTCAACAGGGGAAATCTGTCTATCTTGTTCCTTTGCGTGTGCAGGCAGAAGAAATGTTTCGAACATTGCGAGAGCGATACAAACGATATGGAATACAAATTCTAATTTCTACGAGCGATTACCGCCATCATGACATACGGCTGGAACAGGGACAATTCCACATAGCCGTTGTGGTTTATGAAAAAATGTTTCAGTTAATTGCCCGTCAACCTTCCGTATTAAACAAAATAGGGTTAATGATATTTGATGATATCGATTTAATCTTTGACCCCGAACGGGGCGTAACCGCCGACTTTCTTCTAACACGATGTCTCGGTTCATCGGCTCGATGTATTGCCCTATCTGCCTGCCTTTCCCAGCCTTCCACAATGGCTGAATGGATGAAGGCAAAACTTATCCATTCCGAAATACGACCTGTTCCTTTGAAGAAAGGGGTAATGTATAACGGGATTTTTTACTATTTAGGTGAAACAGGTCAGATAGAAAAGGAACCTATATTCGACCCCTCTCTTTCTTTTGAAAATTCTTATTTACAAGGGATTGCAGAATTTATCCACAGAGGCGAAACCTGTCTCGTTTTTATGAAAACACGCAATGAGGTGCGTTCACTGGCACGAGAATTGGCAGAGTTCCTGAACCTTCCACCAGCAGAACAAGCCATAGAACGCATCAAATTATTAGAACCGACCCGTGCCCGTGATGCTCTACTGCATGCATTTCAACAGGGTATTGGTTTCCATTATAGCGATTTGTTATCGGAAGAACGGCACATTGTAGAGGAATCTTTTCGCAAGGGAGAAATTCGTCTTTTAGTAGCAACCAGCACTTTAGCCAAAGGGCTGAACCTACCCGTGCAAAATGTTTTCATTTCCCCTGAAAAATGGTATTACGCAGACAGACAGGGAAATGGAGGAAACATACCGCTATCGCTTTCCGAATATGAAAATATGGCAGGCAGAGCCGGTAGATATGGATATACCGACCAACCTGCACGGGCAATACTCATCGCAAATAGTGAGGAAGAAAAAGACCTATTATTGTCGTGGTATATTCAGCATTCCTCGCGTCCTACCTTTTTATCCGACGAAATTCCACCGCTCAATTCACCCATGCTCAACGTTATTGCTTCTTACAACACCGTTACGATGGAACATATAGCGGAGTTTTTTCAATCCTGCTGGCGGTTTACAGAAAAACGATTATTCGATTACAAACAGAACGCCTATTCCACATGGGCAAATGATTTTATGGATTCATGTGTTCGTAGAGGATTTTGTATGAAGAAAAGTTTACACCGATACGGATTAACTCCGCGTGGACAGATTGTTGCAACAAAAGGCGTTTCCCCTGAAACAGTGGAACAATTGGAGCAATGGCTAAACCTGATACGCGGTCGGGAACGAGATGATTTGGACGCTTTATTCATTTCATCGCTCACCCCGGACGCATGGCTACCTCAATTTGAACTGTCCCCAAACGAATTTCATTCGCAAATATATAGCCAACGGCTCAACGAATATCCTTTGCGAACTCCCTGGGATGTTATGACACCTTTGCAAAAGTTTCAACAAGGGTTAGCCGAACCGAATATTTACGAAGTGAAAGGACTGAAGATTGCCTTTGTTCTTCGGGAATGGATGAACGGGAAGTCTCTTTCAGAAATAGAAGAAGAATTTCGAGTTTCAGCGGGACAGGTAGTTCAGGCAGGGCTGCGTATAGCATGGATTTTAGATGTGCTTGCTCAATTGGCAGAAATGATGAGTATTGATAACCCTGACGATTTTCGCAAATTATCCGAACAGGTGCGATGGGGCATACCTGTTGAAGATTTATCGCTTGCCCGAAATTATGAGGGATTGCTATCACGAGCACAGATACTCTCCCTATACAGCAATGGAATATGCTCTGCAGAGCAAATTATAAAAGCACCTGTAAGTGAATTAATAAAATATATTCCTGAGGAAAAAATCCATACCTTAAAACAACTCTCCAGAAAAATACGCACAAAAAAATTTAATTCTTCATTACTTTCTAACTCATACCCACAAATAAATAAAAACTGTTCCGAGCAAACCTTCCTTTCACAAATACCCCCGCTACAAACCTCAAAAGACCTTCCCTATCAGCCCACTACAAAAAATATATCCCTCACACCCAAAGAACTAAATTTTTCTACTACAAAACCTGATACCCATGAACAACAAAGGAATATCTTATTAGCCCTTGATATGAAGCGTCCCGGAGAAGTCTGGCTGGAAGGAAAGAAAATTCATCTGCCCGAGAAACAATATCGGTTGTTGTGTCTGCTTGCAAACAATGTTGGTTGTTGCGTTTCGTATGAAGACATATACAAAGAACTCTGGAAAGATGTTATTGTTGAAGAAGCACAAATTGCTTTTCAAAAGTGCCAGCTCCTGCAAAAATTATGTTCTGTCTCCAAACGCTGGAAAGAACGATTACGCACCATTCCGAAACGGGGCTTTATTTTAGACCTGTCTCCTCATCAGATACATATAATCTCTAATAAAGCATAATTATAACCTTTTAAAAAATCAGTGAGGCGGTTCATTTATCATGAACCGCCTCACCTTTAAGTATCAGTACATCTTATTAGCGCTGGCGTTTCCGTAGCGTGAACACACCTGCCAGAGCACTCAAAGCACTGACCAGTGCAATACCAACAGCACCCGCAACAGGTATGCCACTGCCTTTCGTTAATGTCGCGACACTGCTATATATGACATCTGTCAGGTCATCACTTATCACACAACGATACTGACCTACATCATCTTCATTAAACGGTGTAAATACAAGCGTATTCGATGTGGCACCACTGATATTTCCACCATTAGTCAGGTTCACCCAGGCTTTTCCGCCTTCACCATCAGACTTCTGCCACTGATAGTGCAAGGTTCCTATACCACCTTCTGCGGTTACGGCCATGGAGAAGTTATCACCCGGTACCACTTCTGCATTGGATATATCTCCTGTTATAGAGATATGGTTAGCTATACGGACACGAGCCTGATTCGATGGATAGGTGCCATCTAACGCATTAATTCGCGAACGATACATGTAAGTGCCCGGCGCCAATATCGAAGGATCTACTTGAAGCGATATTGTATTCACAGGTTCAGGTGCTGGTACTGTGCCACTGGCTACTACATCATTGTCTCTTAACCACTCATAAGTATTATATCCAGGGATAAATATACCGCCTGTGTATGTGGCGTTCAATGTGAATGAGTCTGAATCTACATACGCATCTGCATTTTGCGGCTGCGCTACATACTGTAAGTAATCACCTACATACACCGTGCGTTCTACGGGTGTTCCGCTATTACCACTGTAATCTTTAGGCGTGTAGGTAATCACATACACTCCTGGTGTATTTACATCAACCGTGCCTACAACTTCAACAATCGGGGTTACCCAGCCCCAGCATGGGTCTTCTGCATCATAACCCGGTTCTACCCACGGTGTGCCTGTTTGCCATGGCAATGGATTTGCCCCTTGTAATGTTATGGTCGGCAAATCACTATCAACCACTTCTACCGTGCGATAAACAATCGTTGTTTGTGGATACTGCGGGTCATGGTCTGTCACTTTGTATTCAATCTGATAGGTCCCGGGTTCTGCAGAATTCACTTCACCGGTTACAATGACTTCACTGGTCAAATCACCATCTTCTGGGTCAGTGGCTACATAGCCCGGCTCGACATATTCTTCTTTACAACCGATTGTCATCGGGTTATCACCTAACAGTGTAATCGTCGGCGGCAAATTGGCAATTATCTTCACTGATCGGGTTATCTGTGTCGCAGCGTTGCCACTTAAATCGGTGTAATCATAAGTGACCACATAATCGCCTTCATCACCGGGTTGCAATGGACAATGATTCGGCACAACATCACCACCTACAACTGCCTCACCCGTGCCATCGCAATTATCGGTGAAGAACGCTCCTTCTTCAACATAGCAATCTACATTGATAACTAAGGTGATATTTTCTGCACCTCTTCTTGTAATTACAGGTGCTTCTACATCACGCACGGTTACCTGAGCCGGTGCCGATGCCGAATTACCATTCACATCATATACAGTCAGATTAACGGTCTGCGGTGTTAATCGGTCATCGCAGGTAAATGTGCTACGGTCAAGTTCAAGATGGTCAATACCACAGTTATCTGTGCTACCATTATCTACATCCGCAGGCACAATCGTCGCTTGATTATTTTCATCTAAATCAACTGTTATGTTCTTTGTTACCACTGTTGGTGGCGTATTATCTTGTACAGTTACGTTAGCCAGACAATTACTGGAGTTATTAGCCTGGTCTTTTACTGTCAGCTGCACCTGATTTTGACCTATATTGGCGCAGGTAAAGGTCGTCGGCGGAATCGTCAACTCACTTACACTGCAATTATCCGTGCTACCACCATCTATCTCAGCCGCTGTCAGTGTATACTCGCCATTGGCATCCAGATATACCGTAATATCTTTGCAGACTGCTGTCGGCGGTATAATATCATTCACCGTTACCGTAGCCTGACATGTCCCTTGATTACCATCATAATCAATAGCAGTCAAGGTCACTTGTGTGCTCGGATAATGCGAGCAGTTCAAAGATACCGTAGCCGAACCGCTTACCAGTAATTTCCACAAGCCACCCGGTATAGTACTACCCGCAGCATCGTACAATGCATTCGCTGGGAATGTAACATTACCTGTATTATCCAAATCCACGGAAATATTCTGACATACAACATTCATCGGGTCTTTCACCAATTCATAAGCACCACGGTCCGGACCCGCTGACTGCGGTCTCGGCACACCCTGAATATCATACTTCGGAGTTGCCAATGTAGACGCGTCTACAAATGGCGATGTTAAAGTTAACTTAAATGTCGGCGGCGGGAACAATGGGTCAAATTGCGGATTGGTTAATTGTGTTATATCTGTACTATTCACCGTCGGCGGTGAGCATGATGGATTGCTTGGCGGACAGAAGGTCTCTATGCATCCTGGTGCATTCTGCCAGAAGATACAACTGTCTATCGTTAAAGCAGAACTTGTGTTGTAGTTAAAGATTGCCGCACTTACCAGACCATACAAATCATCGGGACCTGATGGAGTTCCATTTATAGTATTTGACACGAATGTAGAGAACTTAATCACTGGGTCCGCCATATCATTAAAGATAGCACCACCACCACGCATCGGGTTACCAACATCTTGACGGTTGGCACTGTTCTGATAAAATACACAGTTCATTATCTGAGCGGCTGCATTGAAGGTACCATTGGTTTCATTTGCTATAGCACCTCCTGCTACCGCCGCTATATTATCATAAAATGTACAATTCGCTATCACGGGAGCACTGCCCCAGTTGTATATACCCGCACCTCGATATGTATGGTAATCGCCCGCTACTCCAACCGCACGACCACCACGAATATCAAAGCCATCTATACGCACTCCTACATTCGGTTCTGTCCCCTTACCTATCACTATTACATGATATGCAGGCACACCACCTCTCGATGTCGAACCATCAATTATCGTAACACAACGACGAACTGCTCGCTGAGCCCGTATCGTCTCTTGCTGTCCCGCATATCCTTCAAAGCCACCATACAACTGAACATTGTCTTCAAGCACTAAAGAACCATCTACTGCTGCTGGTGCACCCCAAGACACCGTCCGTAATTCGTTATATACATAACCTCCTCCGTTCGGTCCACCTGCTACCCATACTTCACCACCACCTGCTGCAGCGGCCGCATCAATTCCTTCTTGTATCGTATGGAATGCCGTCTCCCATGTCAAACCATCACTCGGACTGGGCGACATCTTATCCACTCTGAACACCGCTCCACTGGGCGCACCAACACCTAAATACACCTCATTCGTAAACACATAACTTCCATAAACCGTTGATGTAATCTTGCAACGATAATATCCTGTATCCAACGGTTGAGCATTCGTTATTGGTAATTGAACCGGCCCTGGTCCCGGTATTGCTGAACCTATATTTACCCTATTCTTCTGCCACTGGAATGTCAACGGACTGGATGGCGTTATATCACCATTACACTGGAATACCCAGTTATCTCCTACATCAATACTTCCTCCAACAGGTTGTTCTGTCACCACCGGCTGTGGAACATTCACCGTCACACCTACCGTTCCTGTTGTGGCAGTATTGTCAAAAGTGGTCGAAGTAATCACACAACGATAAGCACCCTCATCATTCGCTGTTGCGGAAGTCACATTGTAAACATTATCACTATCACCGTCACTTACATTCTCCCAGCCCAACGGACCGCCGAAGTCACGGTCTATCTGCCATTGATAACTCAATGTTCCGCCGGTCTGTGTCGCATTACAGGTAATCGTGAATGGATCTAACGCATTTATCGGCGGTGTCGGATTCACTTGCGGTTGTTGTGTAATAACAATGGGTGGCGCTTCAACTTTCACTTCCACTGTATCCGAATATGTACTCGCCTTTGAATACGGGTCTGCTATCAAACAACGGAAATACCGTGACCCTATCCAGTTCACAGGATTAATACTCAATACTCTCACATTACCACCGGGATAAGTTGTGGTTACATTCCCGGGGTCAGAACCATAATACCACTGATAGTTAAACCGCGGTGCTGTCGGCGGTAAATTGTTCACCGTCCAAATCGTTCCATCTCCATTATCCACCGCTACACTCAATGTCCAGCTATCCTGTCCATAGGTCAACGGCGGAGTCGTCCTGCCCACAGGCTGAGTCTCTATCGGGATCGGATTCGGGAATATATCCTCCCTCAATGCCCACTCCGCTACACTCGCATTCTGATTCGAAGTAGCAAATGTATCTGTATAGGTCAAGAAATTACGACGCCCATCCCCATTCAAATTTCCCGTAGAAGTATTATTTACTGATAAATATGTACCTTGCAGAGAATATGCTGACCCCACTACGTGAGTATTAGCAAAATTCCTAACTGAATTACATATATCCACATCCGTAACACGAACTCGAATATCAATTGTCGCTACATCCGGCACTTTAACCGGTACCGTAAAATCTACATTGGCTGTAGCTCTGAATGGATAACATGTTGCCTTTGATACCGGCTCGGGTGCATACAATTCCGGATGGGGTGTAAAATCCCAATTCTCAGGACCTGCTGCTATTAGTTGGTCAACAAACTTCTTATCATTAACACCTTTTACCATGTTACGGATAATATCATCTAACAATTCGTTTATCACTATACGAATCATTTCACCCATGAAGGAATATATATAATCTACCGAACGCTGGTCCCCTAATGTCATATATGCCGCTATCAAATTCACCAACGCATCATCCAACCTCGGGTCTGCATCCTCCGCTAATGGTCCACCACGGTCACTCCTGAAAAACGAAGGAACATCAAAGGTCACATCATACGACACTATGCAAAATTTCACCGCATGAATTGTTATCGTCATCGTCGTGTTCGTCGTAATATTTCGCGTAATATCATTATCACATCCCAGTACATCTGCCGTTATTCTGACATTATTTATCGTTAGCTCTGCCTGCAATGCCCTCTGGATATTGTTCTGAAATGCAGTTCTTATTGAATTAACCGTTGCAGCCGGTAAGTTCGTATTTCGGTTTGGGTCTAATACTGCATCTAAAAAGGCAAAATAACGAGAATCAAATATCTTCGGATTGTCATTCTTACGCACCAAGTTCCAAGGTTGACTTGCGCCCATATTCTGGGTACCGTTATCGCCTTGGTCCCAATAGGGTCCATCCTGACCCGCTACATACCGCCAAAATGCGGAATTGGCTCCGTTACAGTCTTGCGACCATTGTGGACACAATCCCAATGACACCAACATAGCATCAAGAATGTTGTCCATTTCGCTTGCCATCTGCTCTAAACTGCCCCAATACTGATTATTGGTATCGTTGTAATACATATACGGATGTGCCTGTGCCGGCGTTGTCGCAAACATAAATACACACACAGCCAGCACACTGATTAATGTTAGAGATAATTTTTTACTCATGGGTTGAACTCTCCTTGTTAAAAGTTGAATATTATTAAATCATTATGTAAAGCCAAAACATAATCAAGATGCCGCACACCGCATCTTAATGGCAGCACAGAAAAATAATACATGTTTCTATTGAACAAAGTCAAAGAGTGTTAACCTTCTTTTTGCTCATTTCGTTAATATTCAATTTTACTGCAGCCTATTGTATATCTAAAGTTATAGGTTTTAATACTAAAACCTATAAATATAACATCATATTATAATATACACTATAAAAAGAAAAAAGTCAAGTTTAAAATCCATTTTTTTTTATTAATTCAAAGAAAATCTTTTTACAAGGAGAATTAGTTGGTTATCTCTACAATTGCATTTTAAAACAAGAATAACAATAAAAATGTCCTTCATAGGACAATTTGTTTATAAAAGCAATTTACTGATTGTCCAATACTTTGTTAAACATAGATAAATTTTTCATTATCTTACAAATTTCCTTTGTGTCCTCTGTGGTTAATTCTTTTTTACTGTAAATATGTAGAGACGAAAAATCTTTCACCTCCATATATTAAAATTACCGCTCTTCTTTATATGACACATCCCCGCTTCGGGTGTTTTTAACGGGTTAATTCTTTTACCACAGAGAGCACTGAAGATTTACACAGGGTTCAAAATTATGACATGAATAGTTATAACAAGGGGGACTTGCCCTTCTGGACAAGTCCCCGTGTATGAAATTCTACCTCGTTACCTTCGAGGATATGCTTCTATTATCGTTGACGGCGACGCAGGGTAAATGCACCTGCCAAAGCACTCAAAGCCGTCATCACACCAAGACCGAACACGCCTGCAACAGGAATGCCCGTGGCTTCAGTAAGTGTCGCCACATTACTGTATACAATATCTGTCAAATCATCACTAATTATACAGCGATATTGTCCACCATCTCCTTCTTCAAATGGAGAGAACACCAAAGTATTGGTATTCGTGCCGGAGATATTTCCACCATCGGTTAGATTTTCCCATGCCTTACCTGCGGTTTGTTTCTGCCATTGATAACGCAATTCGCCAAGACCATTTTCCGCGACTCCACCTTCTGCCAGCACGGTCATGGAGTAATCATTATCAATGATGACCTCCGCATCGGAAATATTTTGTGTAATTACGATATGTCTTGCGATACGAACACTCATAGTTCCAGAGGTATGCGTTTTTTCAACATCATTTAATTCAACCTTATACCCATAGATACCCTTCGTCAACGCTTTCGGGTCAACTACCAATTCAAGCGTATTCATCCCTACATCCAGGGGTCCACTATTTACGATATCTGAATCCCGATACCAGACATAAGTGTCATATCCGGGGATAAAGATACCACCTGTAAAGTTCACGGTTAATACAAAGGTATTTGAATCAACATAGGTATCCGTAACATCGGGATATTCATCAATGATATGTAGCAAGTCGCCTACATATACAGTTCTTTCTTTGGACTCACCGGAATTGCCACTACCATCTTTGGGTGTATATGTCAGCAGATACGAACCCGGTGTATTCACATCTACCACTCCATCTATTTCAACTAACGCCGTTACATCACCCCAGCAATAATCTTCTGCTGTATAACCCGGGTCTACCCACGGCTCACCTACTTGCCACGCTAATAACGATGGTCCTTCCATTGTCAATGTAGGCAAATCGTTATCCACGACTTCAACTGTCCGATATACCGTTGTGGTCATCGGATAATCCGGGTCATGGTCGGTTACTTCGTATGAAATAATGTAAGTTCCCGGTGTATATGGGTCTACCTCACCCGTTACGATTACTTCTGAGGTTAAATCGCCATCTTCAACATCTGTGGCAGTATAACCGGGTTCAAAATATGGCTCTTTACAATTGAGTATCATCGGATTGTCGCCTAATAGGGTGATTTCGGGTGGATAGTTGCGGATAACATGAATTGTCCGTGTCTTTTGTTCGGCAACATTGCCACTGCTATCCGTGTAATCATAGGTAATCACATAATCACCTAAATCACTCTCTTGTAGAGGACAATTGGTAGGCGCTGGGTCACCACCGATAATAGCAGCACCTGTTCCATCACACGCATCGGTCCATACCGCACCTTGCTCCGTGTAGCAGTCCACCATAATCTTCAGGAACACTTCCTCTTCTCCGGTTACAGTTATAATCGGTTTGGTTACATCACGCACGGTTACTGTCGCCGTCCCGGAGTTAGAATTGCCGTTCACATCGTAAACCGTCAGGGTCACCATGTTATCACCGAGGTCTGCACAAGTAAAGGTGTCTTTATCCAAGGCAAGATGGTCAATACCGCAATTGTCAGAACTACCATCATCCACATCGGCCGGCACAATGCTGGCATTGCCATTGGCATCCAAATCGATAGTGATATTCTTTGTAACAACTGTCGGAGGCATATTGTCTTCCACCGTCACAGTAGCGGTATCCGAAGAACTATTATCTGCCTCATCATAAACAGTCAAAGTAACCACATGTGAACCGATGTCTCCACAGGTGAATGTATTCGGGTCTACTTCCATACGGTCTATTGGGCAATTGTCATAACTGCCATTATCCACATCTGAGGGAAGCACCGTCAATTGACCGGAAGCATCCAGATACAGCGTTACATCCTTCGTAATTACCGTTGGAGCAATATTATCCTGTACGGTTATGGTTGCTGGTGCCGTTCCGATATTACCATTTACATCATTCACAATTAAATCAACCACAGCTGTGCCTAAATCAGCACAGGAAAGTGTTGCCGGGACAACTTGCATACTGTCAATACCACAGTTATCGGAACTACCGTTATCTATATCACCCGGAAGTATCGTCACCTGTCCGGAGTTATCCAACTGCACAGTGATATCCTTCGTTATCACCGTAGGAGCTATGGAATCCTGCACTATGACTAAAGCGGGAGCTGAACTGCTATTATTGCTTACATCCGTAGCCGTTAGATTTACTATCGCTGAAGGCACATCTGCACAGGTAAATGTGCTCTTATCCAGTGATAAATTGGCAATACCACAGTTATCAGAACTACCATTGTTTACATCCGCTGGAACAATAGACGCATTTCCTGTTCCGTCTAATTGAACTGTAATTTGTTTGGTAATTACCGTAGGAGGCAGGTTATCCTGCACGGTCACATTAGCAACACACTGGTCACTATTCCCTGCGGGGTCGGTTGCTGTAAGTGTAACCGGTAATGTCTGTCCCAGATCATTACAATCAAATGTTGTTGGCGGAATAGATAGGATAACTGAACAGTTATCTGATGAACCGTTATTAATCTCGTTAGCACTTAAAGTATATGTGCCCGCATTATTCAGATAAACAGTTATATCCTTGCATACCGCCACAGGTGATATTAGGTCATTAACAGCCACTGTTGCATTGCATTCTGCCCAACGACCTGAATTTTCGATTAACCGCACGGTAATAGATGTAGATGGATACATACTGCAATCGAAATTAACTGTATACGCACCACTTACCTGAACACGCCATAATCCACCCGGAACAACGCTATTCACTATATCTGCTAAGTTCACAGCGGGTAGGGTCGCATGTCCCGTGTTGTCCAACGATACCGACTGGTCATTTCGGCATGCCGCTGTCATAGGCTGCGTAACAGTTTCGTAAGCACCGCGGTCGTTATTTACATTTTGAGGACGAGGAACCATCCGTATATCTGTTGCCAACGAATACGGTGTTGTCCCTGTATTAACAAATGGTGAAACAGATTGTAATTCGAACTCCGGAGCAGCCGTAGCAAATAACGGGTCTTGATTTTGATTTATATTCGTGTTAATTATAGTAGGCAGACCACAGCCCGGAGGTGCACCTATACCACATAACACCTGAACACAATTTGCCAAAGCAGGTGTATTGTTCCAGAAAATACAACTGTTGATTTGCGTTGCGTTGGTTGTGTTGTATCCAAAAAATCCACCACTTTGTAAACCATACAATCCACCTGTAGAGGTATCAACAATATTCGATACAAATGTCGAAAATGCAATAGTGACATCTGCCTGATTTGAAAAGATAGCGCCACCACCACGAATCGGATTAGCCGCGGAATCTGCTTTACGCTGAGCGTTGTTTTGATAAAACACACAATTTTCAATTTTAAGTTGGGGAACAATAGCACCGTTTCGTTCGTTTGCTATAGCACCGCCGGATACGGCTGCAATGTTGCCGATGAAGGTGCAGTTGGCAACTGTTACCTGAGCAGCCCAGTTATATAATCCGCCGCCACGCCAGGTATGATAGTCTCCCGGAACACCCGCCGCATTACCACCTGTAATCTGAAAGCCATCAACACGCATATTAAGTGAAGGGTCCGTGGCTTTTCCGGCAACAATTACATGGAAAGCAGCGGCACCACCACGAGAATGAGAACCATCAATGATAGTAACCGCAAGGCGAGGATTCCTTTGATTTATTGCAGTTTCACGAATACCATGGTAACCTTCAAAACCACCATAGAGTTGAACATTATCTTCGAGAATCAATGAGCCATCAACATTCGAAGGAGCACCCCATGGTACGGTGCGCAACTCATCATACACATAACCTCCACCGTTGGGTCCTCCTGCAACCCAGACCTCGTCACCTCCAAGTGCTGAGGCAAGGTCGATACCTTCTTGAATCGTGTCGAATGCTGTCGCCCAGGTTAAACCGTCTTCGACACCACCCGGTCGCGGTGCCATCTTGTCCACATAGACAACTGCTCATGCTGGCACAGCCACTGCAAAAATAGCCACTACCACCAGCACTGTTAAAATTGAGTCCAGCCTGTTGTTAAACATATTTACCATTCCTTCTATTGGTTATTAAATTTTAGAACAACAAAAGATGTTCCAACCCATAGGAACATCTTAAATTCCCTGAGTAATTTTTTTGAATTAGACCCTTCCCCTTTCCCCTTATCAAATAAATAACATTATAACTTTTTCTCTTTTTCAACATAATACCTGCTAAAAAACAGACAAAAAATTAATTTCTGCCTACATTGAATATTGTATTTTATTATATTACAAAAAAAATGATTTGTCAAATAAAATTTTATATTTTTTTCATTTTATTAAAAATTTCCTTTTTAGTTCATTCTTCTTGTAAGGGAACGGCATGCCGTATCCTTATGATTGGATAAAAAGTATAAATGTATTACCTATATCCTATAGGTCATCGGTTAATGTTTTTTCAGCCATTCTTGTAGTTTTTTAGACAAAATTTCTGAGATAAGTTGATGTCCTTTAGGTGTTGGATGTCCATCGATAGGGAAAAATAATTCAGGATTATCTTTCTGCTCTCGAAATTCTTGTGTCAGAATAAAACAAGGTAACGAAGCCCGTTCCGCAGAAAGAATAAAATGTTTATCCACATTTTCTGTTGTTAACATCTCAGGGGATACTTCAAAATGTAATCGTTTCATGTTTTCCCATGCATATTGATTAACATAAAAACCCTGCGGAATACTAACAACAACTGTTTTTGCTCCTGTTTTCTTTCCCATCGCGGCTATTTTCTTTAATATCTGCGTCAATTTTTCTATACAGGGCGTAATCATCGGACTTGAACTCTCCTCCAGAGGTGTAATTGTAACCTTGGGATTTTTAATTGCGACGGAAATAAGAAAAGGATTTATTAGCCCATCAAGGAAAGCGGAACGGATTTCTTTATCCAGAGTATTAAAACTTTCTCTTTCTTTTTCACTGAATTGCAACAAAATTTCCTTTGCAGAATTGCGAGCGGCTTCTTGATTTTTTTCTGCATTGTTAATTAAAGCCGGTTTCCTTCCCATTTTCTCAATTATGTATTTTTGCATTAGATATCTTCGAACACTTTTGCTTATATTTGGGAAAAGGTAATTTAATACGCTAAAAATAATATTATCCTCTGTCGTTTTTACTTCAGAACCACAAACGGCAAGCAGGTCATCTCCTTGTAATAGTGCTATCAGGATAAGGTCTGGCTCTAATATAGGTATTGCCACTTTTGCCAATTCATAGTAAAATAACGGGTCTGCACCGGGTTTACCCAAATTGACTGTTTCCACATTTTTCCCTTCCTTTTTGATTTTATGTCCCAGACGACGCACCCAGGTATCCTCGATATTGACACCCCAACCATAGGTATAAGAATCGCCAAAGACAAGTATCCGATAGGTATCCTTATCTTTTGGAATAGAAATCTCTTTATCACGGATACCAATAGAATTGATACTTACTCGATAGCGGAAATCTGTTGAAACAAATTCCTCATTTGAACCTTTAGGAAAAATAAGATGGAGACCCTGTATTAAATAATAATCATCGGGGAAACTGAACACATCATCAATAAAATGTAGAACAAGGACTACAAGTAAAACAGAAAAGAATAAAAGACAAAATTCTTTCCATCCAAATCGGACTTTTTCTTTCTTTTCCATTTATATAAATAACCTCAGGATTGTTATAGAACCTGACTTTAATTTTATGTCTATGTTGGTGTTCGTTTCCAAATCAAAAGAGATAGTATCAGAAATAAGATATTGGCTCCCCACGCACTTATCATAGGTGGCAAAGTCTGGAGATACCCCAAACCCGTAAATAGGACGAAACAAAGCATATAACACAAAGCAGAGATGGCTGTTATTCCGAAACTTAATATAAATCCGCCTCGTTTCCATAATACAGACAAAGGTAAAGCAAGCAATAACATAATAAAAACGCTGGCAGGTCGGGCTATTCGTGCATTCCAATCCACCTCGTATTTATAAGTAGGTATTCCAAAGAAACGGGCGCGTTTAATCTCTTCATAAAACTGTTTCCATGTTTTCAGTTCTTGTGGTAAATCAAGGGCAAACAATGTTTCGGGGGATTCTGTAAATGGAGCCGGTATTTGTGTAATACGAATTACCTCCTGTTCCATATCTTTCTTCGGGAAAAGAATAAACTGGCGACCCTCTTCAATGAACCATTTCTTCTGTTTCTTATCCCACCAGATATACCGTGCCCGTATTTCGTCAATGCGGTCTTCCTGAATACGATGAATTACCACATCCCTGCCTGTCATAGCTTCCCGATTGAACCGTAATATATGACAGGTCCAATTCCCACTCAGATTCGTCCAGCTCACCCCGGAACGCGTGTCTCCCAGATGGTATGAGAAATACATCTTTTCCAGATTACGAAATTGTTCCGCACACCATACACCCATAGTATCTTCCACAAAAAAACTGCCTATTGCAATAAATAACCCCGCAAGAAATACACTGGTTGTAATCCTTAATAGAGGAATTCCTCCCGAAAGTAATGCAGATATTTCCCCTTCCTGAGTACTTTTACCCCAGACTAAAAAAGTCGTTAGCATAATTCCCGCAGAAAGGAAATGATATTGCAAAAAGATTTTTGGCAGAGATAACAGATAATATTGGGCAATAATCATAAAAGGTACATTATACTTTTGCACAGATTCCTGTCGAGTGGTAAAAAAATCAACAATAATATATAAAAAGGCAAGAGCAATCAATACTCTCAAAAAGGTCTTGAGCCACCACGACAGGTAATATTTGTCTATCGTTTTCATAATCGGTCTGCCTTTATCAAAAGGAATAAGCCCAATCCACCAATAAGAATATTAGGTAATTGCTGAACGATACATTTCACATATAAAGGCATAAGCCCACCTCCTCCTACTGCTTTATAAAGGAGGAAATACATCCCAACGATTAAGAAACCTGAGGAAAAGGCGTATGTTGTGCCGGCTCCCCGCATACGCACACCTATCGGCGATGCAATTAATCCTAATGCCAGACACATCAGCGGGAAAGAGAATCGTTCTGCAATTTCACCCCGATATTTTTTCACATCGGACAGAAGCGGCAACCCTTTAGTTCGTTCATACTCTTGGGAAATGCGACGGTGTTCCGCTAATAATTCACGGATAGACATACCTGTTCGAAGTCGAATTGTTTCCATAGGCTGAAGAGGGGGAATTGTTTTCTCCAATCGCTGAAAACTTCCACGAACAACCTGATTATTTTGTTCTTGCGACTCTATCCAGAAGCCATTTAGCATTTCCAGCACATTCTCATCTTTCCCTTTCCGCCAACGTGCTTTTTCTGCATAAAAAGCAACCATTTTCCCTTCATCACCGGGTTGTAATACCACAATATCCTGCAATTCGCCATCTTTCGTTCGTCCCCGAATATATACCCGCAATTTACCATATTCATACATCCTGCCTGTGGGAATTAAATCTAAAGACATACGCAAAGGAAGGTCCATGCGGGCTAACTTCATAAATTGACGAAAAGCCCACGGTTGAGCAATGTCCTGAACAACAAAACAAAGGATACTCAAGACTAATGACAACATCACCGCAGGCATTGCTATTCGGCGCATAGAAATACCCCCGGCTGTCATAGCAATTATTTCCCGATACCGACTCATGCGGTCAAACATTAACATTAAACCGAATAAGAAGGTAATCGGGATAATCATCCCTACCATCATCGGAAGAGCATACAAGGACATCCAGAGAAAATCTGTCAATTGAAGTGGAGCCACAGGAAATTCATCCAACAACTCTTTTATCTGTTGCTGGAGTATTCCACTTATCATCAGAACTGCAACCGCAGAAAAAGCAATAAACATCGGCGGAATAATCTGCCGAAGTATATATCGGTCAATCCGTGTTATAATCATAACCTCATCACTATAAAAAAGTCGTCATTTAATATAAGAAACTTATATTTTAATCAATACAGATAAACAAACGGTATTTTTAATCTTACCTCTTTTGTCTCAATTTTTAATTATGGATGTAAACTTAACCTGGATAAAGGAAATACGAAAGCGAGTTCTTCGCTGGTATTCCCAATTTGCAAGACCTCTGCCCTGGCGAGGCACAACAGACCCTTATAAGATATGGCTGTGCGAGATTATATTACAACAGACACGCATTGAACAGGGAACCGATTATTATTTCCGTTTTCTTGAAAATTTTCCCACCTTACAAAATCTGGCTTTAGCCGATGAAAGCAAAGTATTAAAAGTCTGGGAAGGGCTTGGTTATTATACCCGTGCTCGCAATCTATTAAAAACGGCACAAATTATCTATCATCAATACGAAGGACACTTTCCACAGACTTATGAGGAATTATTAGAATTGCCGGGAATAGGTCCTTATACTGCATCGGCAATAGGTAGCATTTGTTTTAATCTTCCTGTTCCAACCCTGGATGGAAATGTCCGCCGTGTGCTTTCGCGTCTGTTTGAGATACAAGACAAACTTAACTCAACATCTTTTTGTAAAACGACCCAACAATTAGCGGAAAAGATGATTTCCCTAAAATATCCTGGTAATTTTAATCAAGGAATGATGGATATCGGCTCAATCATCTGCACACCTACAAATCCTAATTGCACAGAGTGTCCTTTGAAAAATTTCTGTCTTGCCTACCAGCACGGAACACAAACCCGTTTCCCTGTAAAAGAGAAAATCCGTTCCGTGCCAATTCTCCATTGGGCTGTAGGTATAATAATAAATCAAGACAAAATTTTACTTACCTATGAAGTAACTCGTAATTTTTTGAAAAATCTTTATGCATTGCCCACTGTGGACATTACAGATATAAAAATTAAACACACCCCTAAAAATATATCTGCCCTATTAAACAAGAAATTAAATATCTCTACAACTTCAGAATGGGAGTTTTTATTCCAATTCATCCGAAAATATTCTCACCGCACTATATATTTTTATGTATATAAGACCCGATGGAAAATCCGATTGAAAAAGGATATTTTGCGCCCTTACCAATGGGTCCCACGGAAAGAAATTCATCAATACCCATTTTCCCGTGCCTATTCCGAAATCATCCAGAAAATAAAGGATGTGTAAAAATTTTTGGATACCCCATTATATAATGGTTATTCTTATTAAATAGCCTTTAGGTCAATGGAGCGGTATTGAATGGCTTCTGCGATATGGATATCTTGTATATCTTCGGAGTTGTCAAGGTCAGCAATAGTTCTTGCCATCCGCAATATCTTGTCATAAGCCCGAGCACTTAACCCGAGATGTTCAATTGCTTGCAGAAGTAATTGCTGGGGGGTATCGTTTAGTTTGCAAAAACGCCGTATTTGTTTTGTATCAAGGTGAGCATTAAGTAACGTTGTTTTACCATAACGATGTTGTTGCCGATTGCGGGCTTCCTGCACCTGATTTCGCATATCCGCACTGCTGGGTCCAACAGATTGATTTTGTGATAACTCATGGAAAGGCAAAGCAGGTACTTCAATATGCATATCGATACGGTCTAATAAAGGACCCGAGATTCGATTGATATATCTCTGTATTTCACCAATAGAACAGCGACATACGCGTTTGGGGTCTGTCCTGCAACCACAGGGACAGGGGTTCATGGCAGATACAAGCATAAAACGACTGGGAAGCGTTACCGCATAATGAGCACGCCGTATATGCACAAATCCCTCTTCTAAGGGTTGTCTCAATACCTCCAATGTTGCCCGATTAAACTCTGGAAGTTCATCTAAAAATAACACTCCATTATGGGCTAAACTGACCTCACCCGGCTGGAAATTGGCTCCTCCTCCAACCATGGCAACGGTGGAAACAGTATGATGAGGAGAACGAAACGGTCTTGTAGTTATCAGCGAAGAATTTTGTCCTTTCCGCGAAACGACACTATAAATTTGTGTAGTTTCAAGGGACTCTTCAAAACTCATTTCAGGCAGAATACCCGGGATACGCGAAGCCAGCATCGTTTTCCCTGTTCCGGGTGGACCTATCATCAGCACATTATGCCCACCAGCCGAAGCAATGGTTAAAGCACGTTTTACATGAGCCTGCCCCTTTACATCCTCAAAATCCAGAGCCGCATGTTGTTTGTTATGAAACAATTCTTGATAATTTGTCCGATATGAAGTATAAGCAGAAGGCTCATTCAGATATCGGAACGCATCTTGTAAACTTTTTATTGGTATAACATCTATATCATGCACCAACCCTGCTTCCTCCGCATTAACTTCAGGCACAAGGATAGCACTAAAACCATTTTTGCGAGCTAAAATGGCCATAGATAAGGTGCCAGGGACATGGCGAACAGAACCATCTAACGCCAGTTCCCCTACAATTAATACCTTTTCTAATTTTACACGAACCATACCTTGTTCCCCCGCCAAAATAATCCCCAAAGCAATAGGCAAATCTAAATAACTCCCTTCCTTGCGAATATCCGCTGGTGCTAAATTTACAACCACATGTCCTCGGGGTGAGCGAAATCCAGAGTTGCGTAATGCTGACGCCACACGCTCCCTGCTTTCTTTCACTGCGGTATCCGCTAATCCCACTACCTCTGTTTTATTTTCCCCATGTCCTATATCCACCTCTACAGCCAAAGGGAACGCCTCTATTCCTAATATATGTGCTGATTGAACCCTCGCAAGCATGAAATCGCCCTATTGTTTTTTGTTTTAAATTATTACAACAAGAAATTCATATCCTTCTATGAAAAAGATAGCTCTTTCAAGAGGTATTATATCATTCTAAATAATCTTAACAATCAAATCATATCGTTAAGTCATCTCTCAGTTTCAAATATTGGTAATGATAGATTATAGGCACGGAGATTAAGAACAAAAGGATATAGTAAATAGCAAAAGAGACCTCTACCCAATTTGACCAGGGTCCCGTAATTAACTGGGCTATAAAATTCTGAATGAGTAAAACTGCCCATATTATCCAGGAATATTTCGGAAAAGGATTTTTTTCAAACTGGGGCTCATTCGATGCTCGTCTTACATAGGAAACGATGACGATTATTCCTATAACAATTATTGGAATAAAAACAAGCCATAACAAATTACTCCAATATTCCTCATTTCCTAAATAGATATTTGCCCAGCCTTTTATTCCATTTCGCAAAGATAGGGCAATGGCTAAAAATACCGTCAGGAACAAGGTCATGCGTTCCGTAGCGGGCTTTACTTTTATTACATTATTTGACATAGAAGAATGTAAAGGTTGATTGGTCAGGAAATATGCGATACCGTATGCAAAACCGA
Organism: Candidatus Hydrogenedens sp.; assembly: GCA_035378955.1. Classification (NCBI taxonomy): domain Bacteria; kingdom Pseudomonadati; phylum Candidatus Hydrogenedentota; class Candidatus Hydrogenedentia; order Candidatus Hydrogenedentales; family Candidatus Hydrogenedentaceae; genus Candidatus Hydrogenedens; species Candidatus Hydrogenedens sp. Next base: position 21,317 of record DAOSUS010000012.1, read on the forward strand.
GACTAATTCCACCGGAGGTTTCCCAGCAACGCCACCAGTTAAATGGGTATCCTTCCCAAATGCCTTGCGCCCATTTCCAGTTTTGTAATAATGCCCAACCAACACCGTTTATAATGCCTACGGTCAAAATCAAAGTGATATTTCTTTTATCTTTCCGAAGAACTTCCCCTGTTAGAATACCCAAGTAAAGCCCTAAATGAGTAATTGCAGCACGATTATCACTAATCAAGCGACGCAAATTCGGATTGTTTTGTAAATCCATATACCGTTCTTTCATTGTGCTATATAAAGGAAGAAATAAATTCGGAAAATTATCAAAAAGGAGCCTCGCAACCACAATCCCACCGATAGCACATAGTATCCTTACAATCCAATCTTTCTTCGTAATTTCCCTTTCACAACTTGCCCAAGCAAGAAAACATGCGCCCAATCCCGCCCAGGGAATACCCGAGATAAATTGCCAGATAAATCCATAGTAACGAGGTATGGAAACATATTCGCCTGCGGAATAATGGGTATACATTCTCCCTTCAAAAAAAGAAGCCCATTGCATCCAACCCCTTGCCCCGGCAATTGCAATACCGAGTGTCATTGCCATAAGCGCAAATGCGTTAGAATAAGGTCGGACAGATAAACGCTGGGGGTCGTAAGAAAGAAACCACCATGCAGTTCCTAAGGTAATCCCTGCAAATAGACAACCATTGGAACCTCCAAACCCGGAACAACCACGAACCGCCCAGGTCATTCCTCCCAATACAACAAACAAAAGAGTAGGAAATATCAATTCGTGAAAATAATAATGCGTTTTGGAGATATTCATAATTAATACCTTTCTTTTAAATCATTGCAGAAGTAACATCGGCTACTTTGGCAAGTATATGATTTAAAACAAAAGAAGGGCAACTCAATAAGTATTGAGTTGCCCTGAAAACTACGCCTAACAGAACAATATCTTCTGTCGGATTGCTATTTTGCCTCTTTCTTAACTGCAGATAATCTTTGAATACCGCGAGGTGCTTTTACAAATTTGCCTGCACGGATATAACGAGCACATACACGGATACGACGAACCCTTCCGTTTTCATCAATAACACGGATTTTCTGCAGGTTCGGTTTCCATCTGCGTTTTGTGATACCGGTAACATTTTGTCCGATACCACCCTTTTTCTTCGCTTTACCTCTTCGGATTATCGAATTTCCGACAATAGGTTTCTTTCCACTGTATTCACATACAAAAGCCATGGGAACATCCCTTATTTTAAGTGTTATCTTACATTCGAAAAAGAGATTATACTATTGTTATAATAAAGAATTAAACAAGGGTTAATATTATACCAATTTTAATTGTTAAAAGCAACTGACCTACCTGTTAATACAAAATAAGGTAAAACCCCTAAAAAATGAAATCTAAAAATTACCGATATTACAGTCGGCTCGTTTTATATTCAATGTTATTTCTTTTCCCTCTGGGATGGCTTTCCTGTGCCCATTGGGGAACTTCTTTACAACGGGGAAAAATTGCAGGTACAGAACCTCAAGTAGAAGAAATTTTAAACGATTTAAGTAAGAATGACCAATCCATACATACATTAAAAGGGAGAGGAACTTTTATCCTAAAAACTCCCCAGTTAGATACGATATATCAACTTCATCAGAGTGATGTTTCTTTTCGTATGCCCGATTATCTCTATGTCATTGGGAGAAAATATACCGCTACTGTGTTGCGAATGACCTGCTATAAAGATGAAGCCTTGATAGAACTCCCTACGGAAAGACAATTTTATTATCAACGCGGAGGAGAATACTTTAAATCATCGGATACCCGTGTTACGCCATTAGATATTTTCAGCGAAACATTTTTCCCCGAAACATGGGAAAAACTTCCCCGTTCCAAAATTCTGTTAAAATCTTTTGACACGGAACACCAAAAAGCAATCCTTGAAATCTATAACGACAAACAACACAAACAACTCCTTCGTAGAATTGAAGTGCAGGGGACACCCTGGGTTCTGGTATATAGCGAACGATATTCAAAACAGGGAGTACTGATTGCAAAAAGTAGCCGCGAAAATTATAAAGTAACACCCGAAGGGATTCGTTTCCCGGAAATAATCCATTGTGAGTTTCCTTGTGAACATGCCTTTATGACCATTAAACTAAACCGCTGTTCTATTAATGTCGCTATTGATGAGCCCAAAATCGGGCTATCGCAACAAAAACAAAAACTGCTACATTCGGGGTATGTTCCCGTAGATATAGAAAACCCATAATATAGGGGTGCAAATTCAGGAGTATAAAAGAATGGAAGAAATACTTATCACACGACTATTTCCAGAAGAAATATCCGAGCAACTCGGACTTGAACCTTTTCGGGGGCGACAAATCTTCCGATGGACACATGAAAAACATGTGTTCGATATCCAAAAAATGACCGATTTATCTAAGGATTTACGAAATGCCTTGGAAAAGAAAGCCCTATTCTGTCAAACGGAGATTGTCCATATTCAAGAGAGTACCCAATCGGGAACAAAAAAGGTTCTCTTTCGTTTAAGAGACAACCAAACCATCGAATCCGTAATAATTCCCCATCGGCGTCGCGTAACTTTTTGCCTTTCTACACAGGTTGGCTGTCCACTCAAATGCGCCTTTTGTGCTACAGGCAAAGCGGGTTTTAAGAGAAACTTAAATGCCGGTGAGATTGTGGAACAGGCATTGCACCTCCTTTCGTTAATAGATTTGGGCAATCGCACACCCAATATCGTTTATATGGGAATGGGGGAACCCTTCTGGAATTATGATGAACTCGTCCGTAGTATAAAACTCATTATGCATCCATTAGGCGTAAATATCGGTGCCCGAAAAATCACCGTATCCACCGCCGGCGATATTAAAGGCATCGTAAAGTTTGCCGACGAAAACTGGCAGGTGCGATTAAGCATTTCCTTGCATGCGGCGAATGATACCCTTCGTTCCCGTCTTGTTCCCCTCAATCGAAAATATCCTCTCGATAAACTGGCAGAAGCACTCCATCAATACCAACAAAAAACAGACCGTATGATAACCTTTGAATATGTATTGTTAAGCGGTGTGAACGATTCACTAAAACATGCACAAGAATTATTCGATTACGCCAAACAATTTAAATGCACCGTAAACCTTATTCCATGGAACCCTGTGTCAGACATACCTTTCTCACCTCCTGCTCAAGAAACATGTAACTCATTCCTTGAATTTCTAACTCAAAACGGACTTAATGCAACCCTGCGACAAGAACGCGGTCAGGACATTCAAGCCGCTTGCGGACAATTACGGAGAATTTTCCCTGATTCCTAAATATAACCTTAGCCACCATTTCCATAAAAAAGGTGTCGATACATTTTAATCTGCTTCGATTTCTTTTCTTGGGGCAATGCGAACATAGATAGCATCATGCAATATCTCAAAGGAAGCAGGTAAATAGCCAGGAACTTCACCATCCACATCAAGCAATACTTCCCCTGCGGTGTGAGCCGGTGTAGCAACAACCTTTTGTGCCTTGAATATTTTTATTTCAGGATGGGTCAAATGGGTTCCCTGATAAACCTTGTTCACATTTAACAATAATTCAAAAGTGGAGATACCCGGAATCACAATTACATCAAACCAGCCATCATTAATTTCAGAATTGGGAGAAACTTTCATTCCACTACCAAAATATTTACCATTACATACCGCCACCGTTTTTATATCCAGCACATCATCAAACTGATTGTCAATCTTCAAACGAACCGATTTGTTTCGATAAGTCAACAATGCCTGCAACATACCTAAAAAGAAAGCCAATTTCCCGCTGTATTGTTTTAGCCAGACATAACGGTTAACGGCACGGTCTGTTGCTCCACTCAATCCAAAACTTGCAATATTCACAAAATATCGCGATACCTCTTCCCCCTGAAGATTAACAAATTTCATCTTTCCTAAATCTAAGGGATAAACAGAGGTCTCCGCCAAATGTTCGATTTGCTGGTCAATATCATAAGGCCAGCCTAAAGTCCGTGAGAAATCCCTACCTGTGCCCGTGCTGATAATTGCAAATACGGCTTCGGGATTTATCCGTTTATCATCCTTGAAAAAGCCATTTACAACCTCATTAATCGTCCCATCTCCACCTACAGCTATGATTTGCTCATATCCTTCGGTCAGTGCCTCACGGGCAAGGATAGTCCCATGTCCTTGTTTTTCCGTAAACGCAACCTTAACAGGACCAATAGCATGATGTATTTTTTTCTCTATATTAGGCCATATCTTCCCTGTCATATTTCCCCATGCTTTCGGATTTACAATGACAAAAGTGCGTGCCCACGAAACGAATTGCACTCGGGATTTGTTCTTCTCAGAATCACAAACTGTTTCCTGCCATGCCAATTCATGGGACATCAAATCTATCGTTTTACGGAGCACATCTTCACCAGGGTCTCCTAAATTCCCCATATTGGTGCGGCGAAATAAAACATCGTTAAGGTGTCGTGCCATTTCTTCACGCACTGCATATACAACTTGAGCCCCGATTTCTTTTCTTGTATTCGACAAAGGTTCTCCTAATTGGGGGTCTATAAGTGCCAACTCAAGGACTTTATGTATTTCCGTCCCGTAATTATGTGCTAGATTTTCAATAATCTCCGGCGGAAAATCAGCATATTGTTTCTTTACCTCATCAAGAAACTCGTTAAAGACATGAAAGTCAACTCCATGAACCGGCGTTAGGTCGGTTTTACAAGGAGGAGGGGTTGCTCCTAATTTTTCGAATACTTTATTCACAACACGCTCGGCTAAATGTCGTGAAGTTGTCCATTTCCCTCCTACGGCGGTTATTAATCCATCGCAAGCATCTTGAGCATGGTCAAAAACTTCCGCAGACCTGCTTGCATTATAGGAATTAAATTCTTCTTCTGTTTCCTGTGGGTCTTTTTCAACTATCGGACGTAAACCGGCATAAAAGAAAAGCACATCCCCACGCCTCAGATTTGCCCCTTCAAATCCTCGATTAATCATTGATAAAAATTCCACCAGTTCCCGTTCACTCACATGCACATTATCCGGGTCCCCCTGATATATCGTATCCGTTGTCCCTAAAAGTGAATAACCTTGCCACGGCAGAACAAAGAAATGTGTCCCTTTACCGGGCATGGCAATAGCATATTTTGTCGTTAATGGTTTTGTTAATATATGAATCCCTTTAGAACGGATGATTTTCCGTGCAGGCTCTTTTTCTGTAGCAATCGCAATAAGACGGTCCGCCCAAGGTCCTGTTGCATTCACAATAACCTTGCCTTTTATTTGTGTTTCTCTACCATCATCCCGATTTTTAATCTTCACTCCTACAATACGAGTTTTATCCCGTAAAAACCCAACAACCTCTGTATAATTTAAAACCACAGCCCCTTGAGTTATACTTTGCTTCAAACAAGCCCATGCTAAACGCTCTGGCGAATACATCTGATAATCATGAAACAAAAGAGCATCGTTAAAATTCATCTCTTCTAAACGCGGTTCTATCGCCAGAATATCCTGCCTCGAAACGCGTTTATGAGGCGGAATAAACTTATTCGGGTCGCTCAATCGGTTGCGGTCATAAGACAACCAGTCATACGCTTTCAAACCCAGTGAATACATAAGCCGTTCCCGAAACTTCTTATTACCATGTATCGGTAGAATAAAAGGCAATGAATTGACAAGATGGGGGGCTATTTGTGACCAGATTCTTCGCTCTTTTAAGGATTCTCGCACCAAACCAATTTCAAGATTCATCAAATAGCGAAGTCCACCATGAATAAGTTTCGAAGAAGCACCACTCGTAGCACTGGCAAAATCCTTCCGCTCTAACAATGCTACTTTCAATCCACGCAATGTAGCATCCCTCGCAACACACGCACCGACAATTCCTCCTCCAATCACAATTAAATCAAACTCTTCAGACGCCAACCGTTCCCACATCTGCTCCCATAAAAAAGTCATATTCTAATAACCTTCCCAAAAATGGATTTTTATTTCTTTTTATTATTTTGTCCGTTTACGATGCTCTCTTGCAAACTATTTATTCAAAACCCCCATGATAATTTTTCTTATTTTGTTCGGATTCGGGAAAACCGAGGAAGATGTTGTTTCAAATGATAACCTATATTACATAGATAACAGATTAATATTCTTAATATTCCCTTCACTCATCTGTCCCATCACCCCCTATCAGTCCCACCTATCTCATCTATCCCATCACCCCCTATCAGTCCCATCTGTCTCATCTGTCCCATCACCCCTATCAGTCCCATCTGTCTCATCTGTCCCATCACCCCTATCAGTCCCATCTGTCTCATCTGTCCCATTTGTCCCATCTGTCCCAGAACACCCCAAAAGTAACCATCTTTCACTTCTCTTCGTGTGATTTGTAGTTCTAATTATAGAGAAAAAAATCCAGGCTAAAAACCAAAATTACTTCCGAATATGTGCTTGCCCCTCGTGCAAATAAACCCAATGGTGGGCTTTTTGTGCAAGACTTTCATCATGCGTAACAATGACAATAGTAATTTTATCTTCCTCATGTAATTTCCATAATAAATCAATAACCCCTGCACTTGTTTCTTCATCCAGATTGCCTGTAGGTTCATCGGTAAGAACCACTCGTGGGGAATTAAATAAAGCACGGGCAATAGCCACTCGTTGTTGTTCTCCTCCACTTAATTCACCGGGTTTATGCGTCATTCGTTCCTGAAGTCCTACTTTGTATAATAATTCCTCCGCACGAGGAATACACTCTTTTTTACTTTTCCCTTTACACAAGGCGGGCATCATAACATTTTCTAAAGCGGTAAACTCAGGGAGCAAATGATAGAATTGAAAAACGAAACCAATATCTTTATTCCGCAACTGATTAATTTCATTTCTTGATAATTTCAGTATATCCTTCCCGCTAATAAATATCTTTCCTTCGGTGGGAGAATCCAATGTTCCCATAATATGTAATAATGTGCTTTTTCCTACGCCCGAGGGGCCACTGATAGCCATAATCTTTCCTTCCGGCACTTCAAAATTGACCCCACGAAGGATATGTAGCATGCGTGAGCCATCATAGAATTTTTTATGGATATTTTCACAAATAATGACATTATTCATATCGTATTGCATCCACCGGGTTAACCCTCGCTGCACTATATGCAGGATATAAGGTTGAAAGAAATGTTAGCAGAACCGCAGAAATGGCTATGCACATAATATCAAAGGGAACAATCGCTACGGGTATCCCTTCAAAATAATAAATGGTGCTATTAAATAAATCCCAACCAAGTAGTTTGGCGATAAATTGAGCTATTGGATTGATATTCCATGCAAGAACAATACCTATACATAATCCTATGATTGTGCCAATAACGCCAATAAACAATCCCTGAAGTATAAAAGTTAATAATATAGAATTGGTGCTAGCTCCTAAAGTGCGAAGGATACCGATATCCCGTCGTTTTTCCATAACAATCATAATTAATGTGCTGGTAATGTTAAATGCGGCCACAAGAATAATGAACGCCAAAATGATAAACATGGCTAATTTTTCTTGCCGTAAAGCATCAAAAAACGCCTGCTGGTCTTCATACCATGTTTTTGTATTGTAATTTAGATTTTCACGAATGCGCCTCGCTACAGTATCCGCAAGGAAAGGATTGGTTAGTTTTACATGGATGGCATCTACTCCCTTCTCCCCTGTGAGCATATATGCAGTAGGCAGGTCTACAAAGGCGTACACCTCATCAAACTCCGACATTCGTGCATGGGATATACCACTTACCGTAAGCCAGAGTTGTGAACCTAACTGCCTCCCTAAAAAGGGACGAATAATTGCACGGGCTGTTACTATCTGTATTTGCGAGCCTAATCGTGCAGAAATGCGATTTGCTAATCGGTAACCCAAAACGATTTCTTTTTCTTGGGGAAGTTTCCCTTTCCCAAAAAGACGCCCCCCTTCATTGGTCAAATTTTTTGCGAGGTCTGTTACTTTACTTTCCCGTTCCGGGTCCACACCTAAAATAAGCCCACCGGTCGTGTATTCTTCATTTTTGAATAATGCCTCTACCTGAACCACTGGACCACTGGCAACAATTTCCGGACATAATGTTTCTATCTCTTTTATAACTCTTTCGTAGTCCTTTATTTTTCCGCCTATGTCATAAATACTCAAGTGGGACCGATTGCCGATAATAGTTTCCCGCAGGGCAATATCAAAACCTGTCATAACACTCATGACGATAATCAGCGTTATAACACCGACACTCACCCCAGCGATGGAAATAATCGAAATAAGACTGATAAAGCGGTTCCTCCGCTTACTTCTCAAATATCGCAGGGCTACAAAGGTTTCAAATTTCAAGGGAAACTTCCTATATATCTAATCTATAAGTTTTCTAAGTAAAGGAAACAGAATTACATCGCGAATAGATGACGAGTTTGTGCAAAGCATCGCAAGACGGTCTATTCCGATACCCAATCCTGCTGTTGGAGGCATACCTACTTCCAATGCCGTCAAAAAATCCTCATCGAGATATTGGGCTTCATCGTCCCCGGCTTCACGCAGGCGAACTTGTTCCATGAACCGTTCCCGCTGGTCCAAGGGGTCGTTCAATTCCGAAAAAGCATTGCATACTTCCAGTCCACCAATAAATAATTGGTACCGTTCCGTCAAGGCCGGGTTATCACGCTTCTTTTTGGCCAACGGGGATATTTCAATCGGGTAGTCATAAAGGAAAGTCGGCTGAATGAGATGCGGTTTCACTTTAACAGACATTACCTCATCTACTATTTTCCCATAACCCATCTCAGGTCGAATTTCCACTCCTACTCCTTCTGCTAACTGTCGGGCTTCTTCGCGGTCCCGTGTTGCTTCCAGATTAATACCTGCAAATTGACGAATAGCTTCGTGCAGAGGAATACGCTTCCATGGACGGGTTAGTGAAATTTCCTGCTCTTGATAGGTAAAATTCTCTGCACCGATAATCGTAGTCATTACCGTATAGAATAAATCTTCGGTTTCTTCCATCAGCCCTAAATAATCCTGATACGCTTCATAGAGCTCCATTATCGTAAATTCAGGATTGTGCTTTGTATCCACACCTTCATTACGGAAACAACGGTTAATCTCAAATACCCGTTCAAACCCGCCTACAATGAGCCGCTTCAAATAAAGTTCCGGAGCAATGCGTAAATACAAATCGGTGTCGTATGCGTTATGATGTGTAATAAATGGCCGTGCTGTGGCTCCTCCCGGTATGGGATGAAGCATAGGCGTTTCAACCTCTAAAAAATTGCGTTCTTTTAAGTAAGTGCGGATGGCATCTATCATTTGTGTTCGTTTGCGAAAGACTTCCATTACTTCGGGATTGGCTACGAGGTCAAGGTATCGCTGTCGGTAACGCGTCTCCACATCCGTTAGACCGTGAAACTTTTCCGGTAATGAGCGTAAGGACTTTGTTAAAATCTGAAACTCCTTCACAAATAGAGTGATTTCTCCTCGTTTTGTTCTCCGAACAGAACCTACAACACCGATAAAATCGCCCAAATCAAAATCTTTTAAGGTCTCGTATTTGTCTTCCCCTACTTGTTTTTCACCGAAGAACAATTGTATACGACCGCTTTCATCACGCAAGTCCATAAATGTGCTCTTCCCTTGTTCCCGTCGTGCAGTAATGCGACCTGCTAAAGTGGCAGGAACTCCCTCCTGTGCTTGTTCAGGCTGTTCCTGCTCTAATTTTTCAAATTGTTCTCGAATTTTTGAAACGGTAGCACTTCGTTGAAAGATATATTTGTAGGGGTTATCTCCGCGTTCACGGAAGTGGTTCATTTTGCGAATACGATTTTCGCGCAGTTCCTGTAAAGTGGAGTGTTCTTTAAATTGTTCATCCATAGTTAGATTCCTACACCTTTCTTTTCTAAGTTCCATTTTAAGTATGCTTCTACAAATAAATCCAAATCTCCATCCAGCACCCTATCTACATTGCTGGTTTCCGCACCTGTCCGATGGTCTTTAACCAGTTGATAAGGTTGCAGGATATAACTTCGAATCTGATTGCCCCAGGCAACTTCTGTTTGTCCTTCTCTTTGGGCAAATACTTCCGCTTCCTTTCTTTTCATCTCAATGTCATACAATTTTGCTTTGAGCATTTGTAGTGCGGTGGCACGATTCCGATGTTGCGAACGCTCTATCTGGCAGGTAACCACAAAACCAGTAGGCAAATGCGTCAGCCGAACGGCGGAACTGGTTTTATTTACTTTTTGTCCTCCTGCTCCACTGGAACGGAAAGTATCCATCTTTATATCTTCTTCGCGAATTTCTATCTTTATATCTTCATCTACTTCAGAAAGCACTTCAATCGCCGTAAAAGAAGTATGCCGTCTCTTATTCGCATCAAATGGAGATATGCGAACAAGACGATGCACTCCACTTTCGGACTTTAATAAGCCATAGGCATAAAGTCCCGATACCCGTAAAGTGGCACTCTTGATACCGGCTTCTTCTCCCGGCTGATAATCCACCAATTCAACAGTAAACCCTTTCTCTTCACAATAGCGTGTAATCATGCGATAAAGCATTTGTGCCCAATCGCAGGATTCCGTTCCACCAGCCCCTGGATGAAAACTAACAATAGCAGGTTTGGTATCACGCGGGTCTATAAAAAGGCTCTTAATTTCTAATTGATGAACTTCTTTTTCTAGCCTATCCTTCAATTGTTGTATTTCCGATTGAAGGGATATATCCGCTTCTTCATCAGCCATGCGAACGAATGTCTCCGCATCTTCTAATTCTTTTTGAAGTGTTTCTGGGGCTTCAATGGCGGCTTTCAGGTTTTTAATTTCCTGCAAAACTTTTTGTGCTTGTTCCGGGTCATTCCAGAAATCTGGGGCTTCCATACTTCGTTCCAATTTTGCAATCCGCTCTTGTATCCCTTCCACATTCAAACAGGTATGGAGTTCTGCCAATCGCTGTTTTAAGTTTTCTATCGCTTGTATTTCTAACTCATACATAAAAAATTCAACAACCCTCCATCGTTAAAACGATGTCATAAAAATTTTAGCAAATAAAAGAAAAACGGAAAGGCAAATAACATTCCATCGCAACGGTCAAGAACACCCCCATGTCCCGGGAAAATAGTTCCCGAGTCTTTAATACCGGCTTCCCGTTTCCATCGTGATTCTAATAAATCGCCGAATTGGCTTAATATAGCAAGTATTATACCCCATTTGAAATAAAAAACGACACCCTGAACCGGCAAAAATTGTGTAAAAATAGCCTCATGCAATAACCATAGGATAAAAGTCCCAACAACACTGAACACAATTCCACCGATACTTCCTTCCCATGTTTTGTTAGGGCTAATCTCCGGAGCAAGGGCATGTTTCCCTAAAAGTTTTCCTACACAATACGCACCCGAATCGCATAAAGCCACTGCTGTAATAAATAAGGTTATTAGTCCGGGACCTTCAGGTGCTTTGTGAAGGATTAAAAGATGAGAGGGAACCCAACCAAAATAGAACAGTCCAAAGAATGCATGAACAAATTTGTTGATTGAAGTTGTCCTGTTAAAGGTGTATATAATGGCCAAAAGTCCGAAAGAAAGGATAAAAAACAGGTGAATTACAATAAGAGCATGTGATATCCCTGTTAATACAGCAAGAGGAACAAGTCCTAAGGTTGTAATGCTGAGAATATTTCTATTTGCAGGTTCCACAATACGAAAGTATTCCCAAACAGCAATTGTAGTAAGACAAGCAATAAAAAATCCAAAAAGAATATACAAGCCCGGCACCCAGAGAAGGATGGCGGTCAGTATAACTAAAATACTTCCTGTAATAACACGCTGAAGCATAGGGGCCTTCCTCTTTATAGTCAGATATTAAATTCTGAGGAATGAGGTTCTGTTCCCTCCAAACGGGAACCAAATCGTCTCTCTCTTTGCTGGTAATGAATTATGGCTTCCCAGAGATGTTTCCGCCGAAAATCAGGCCAGAGAACCGGCAAAAAGACCATTTCCGCATAGGATAATTGCCACAACATAAAATTACTAACCCGTTGTTCCCCACTGGTGCGGATTAGCAAATCAACATCGGGAAATTCCGAAACATACAGATATTGATTAAAAAGACTTTCTGTAATTTCCTCCGGTAATAATTCCCCTTTTCGTGCTTTTTCTGCCATCAATTTTGCACAACGAAGGATTTCCTGCCTCCCTCCATAATTCAACCCGACTACTACTGTCATATCTCTATTATCTTTGGTTTGTTCAAGACAATATTCAAGGTCCTGCACCGCAGTCGGAGGTAATTCTCTCCATTCCCCCATAAACAACACGCGAATACCGTGTTTTTTTATCTCATCAATTTCCCTTCGGATATATTTGCTCATTAATTGGAAAAGGGAATTTACCTCCTCTTCAGGACGAGACCAATTCTCTGTGGAAAAAGCATACAGAGAAAGGCACGGAATTCCTAATTCACGGCAACCTTTTAATACTTCCCGCACCCCTTCTGCTCCTGCTTCGTGTCCTTCGGTTGTCTTCTTCCCATGGCGTTTCGCCCAACGACCGTTCCCATCCATAATAACCGCAATATGTCGGGGCAACCGTTCTACATCTACTCTGGGGTCTAAGTCCGCAGGAAGTTTTCGCATGGATATAAAACCTGATTTGAATGTTGAGACAATATTCGTAAAATTGTCAAAAGATAAATAAATGTTCAGCCTTCCATTATATCTTTTTCTTTGGCTTTAAGAACCTGGTCTATTTTTTCTATATGTTTATCTGTGAGTTTCTGGACTTCATCCGAAAGGCGGTGGAGGTCATCTTCCGTTATCTTTCCATCTTTCTGCTCTTTTTTCAAGGTTTCCAAAACATGACGGCGAATATTTCGAACAGCAACACGGGCTTCTTCCGCCATTTTATTGGCAACTTTAGTAAGTTCTTTACGACGCTCTTCGCTTAGAGGAGGGATAGGGATACGAATTAATCTTCCATCGTTTGATGGATTTACCCCAAGGGGTGAAGCCATAATTGCTTTTTCAACAGCACCAATAAGCGATTTATCCCAGAGGTCAATAACAATAAGATGCGAATCCGGTACCGTTATATTCCCTAATTGATTAATTTTCATTTTACTACCATACGCATCTACATGAACGACATCTAACAAATTAGGTGTCGCTCTTCCTGTGCGAAAGCCCGAAAGTTCTTGTTGTAAACTTTCTACACTTTTATCCATCTTCTGTTCGGCTTCTTTAATAAGTGGGTGTGACATAGGTTAATCTCCCTTGACTATAGTTCCAATAGAGTTGCCACAAACCGCATTAACAATACAGTTTTTTTCTAAGAAAGAGAATACCAAAATAGGGATGTGTTTTTCACGACAAATAGATATGGCTGCGGCATCCATTACCTTTAAGTCCTGTGAAAGAACTTGTTGATATGTGAGATGGTCATATTTTTTGGCTGTAGAATCTTTTTCAGGGTCGGCAGAATAGACCCCATCTACACGGGTTGCTTTCATTAATATATCCGCATCTATTTCGCTGGCACGCAGTGCCGCCGCCGTATCGGTTGTGAGAAAAGGATTGCCTGTTCCCGCAGCAAAAATTACAATCCGCCCTTTTTCTAAATGTCTCAAAGCACGGCGTCTTATATAAGGTTCTGCCACGGGCCGCATTTCTATAGCACTGAGCACTCGTGTCTCAATTCCATACTTTTCCAATGCTGATTGAAGGGCAAGAGCATTTATTACCGTAGCAAGCATCCCCATATAATCTGCTGTAGCACGGTCTACACCGGAAGCCTTGGACCATTGGTTCCCACGGAGGATATTTCCACCCCCCACGACCAATCCTATCTGAATACCAGTCTGATAAGCGGATACAATTTCCTCACAAAGATGACTTAATGCTTTCGAGCCTATGTTTTCCCCTTCCGAGGATACGGCGTTTCCACTGAGTTTTAATAATACCCGTTTGTAGATAGGAGTGTTCACTCTTTATGCCTCTTTATTGGCGGATTTCGCTAATTCTGCGGCTACTTCCTCTGCAAAATTCGTTTGTTTCTTTTCAATACCTTCACCAAGAACCCAACGGACGAAGCGTCGGATTTCTATCTTCTCACCACATTTAGCGGTTAATTCACCTAATAAATCTTTTATCTTTTTGCCATCATGCTCCGGCTTCACGGAAACTTGTTCTAATAAGCAGACTTCTTCAAACCACTTGTTTAATTTGCCTTCGGCTATTTTTTCACAAACATTCTGCGGTTTGCCTGTGTCCATAGCCTGTTTTACATATAATTGCTTCTCTTCTTCCAACGCTTCCGCAGGGATGTCCTCTTTGGCAATCCATTTGGGTGCGGAAGAACAAATTTGTAAGCAAATATCTTTTACGAAGGTTTGAAATTCTGCACCGCGAGCCACAAAGTCAGTCTCGGAGTTTACCTCTACAAGCACTCCAATCTTTCCGCCCATGTGGACATAAGAAGCAATACAGCCTTCCGCCGCCACACGATTTGCCCGTGATGCCGCTTTCATAATTCCGCGTTCACGCAACCATTTTACCGCTTTATCCATATCACCACCGCACTCCATAAGTGCCTTCTTACAATCCATCATGGGTGCATTGGTTTGTTCTCTTAATTTTTTTACATCACTCGCACTAATACTCATTTATTATTCTCCTGTATCTTTTAATAATTAATTTTCTTTAACTGAAGATGCTTCTTGTTGGGTTTCTTCGATTTCCTCGGAAGATATACTTTCCTCATCAGCATCATTCTCTTCCATATCTTCCTCAGAAACGGTTTCCATAGGTTTTATCTCTTCATCCGTTACACGCTTAACTCTTCGAGAAATAGGTCTAACCTTTGTTTGAGTGGCTGGACCTTTCTCCTGAACATTCTTACCCTCTAATACAGCATCCGCAATTACTTTGCAATAAAGGGATACGGCGCGTATTGCATCATCATTGCCCGGAATTGGTAGAGAAACAGCATCCGGGTCCGCGTTGGTATCCACAATACCAATACACGGGATATTTAATCGTGCCGATTCACGCACGGCTATTTCCTCATGATTGGTATCCACAACAAAAACAATATCCGGGATTTCTGTCATATTAACAATACCACAGAGATTTTTCTCCAATTTGGCAATACGCTTTCTTAATTGAATACCTTCCTTTTTGCCGTATTGGTCAATCTTGCCCGTTTCTTCTAAATCTTTCAATCGAAGCAATTCGGAAATACTGCTTCGGATAGTGCGGAAATTGGTCAATGTTCCACCTAACCAACGACTATTTACATAAAACATTCCACAGCGTTCCGCTTCGCGTTTAATGGCTTCCTGTGCTTGCCGTTTCGTGCCGACAAAAAGAACCGTTCCACCATTGGCAACTGTTTCACGAACCAGAGCATACGCCTTAAATAATTGTTTTAGGGTATGCTTCAGGTCAATAATGTAAATACCATTCTTTTCGCCATAAATGAACCGTGCCATTTTAGGGTTCCAACGGCGAGTTTGATGACCAAAATGTGCTCCTACTTCGAGCAATTCACGAGGGGTTACAACTGACATACTTATATCCTTATCTGTTTGGGTTAAACCTTGGAGCCCGCTGGAACTCATATTTCTGAGCACCCAAAACAAAGGCGAGAGGCTCCTGTGTTTTTATAAAAATCTCACAAAGAGAAAAAATTATAACAAATTAATATCCCTCATATCAAACATAAGGAACTAAAAATTGACTTTGTGTGTTTAAGTTCATAGTATAATTATTTATGGATATAAAATTGAATAAATTTAAATAATCTAACATAAAGGTTTTCACCGATGCGTAAAAGTTGTCTTAAAAATTTTCTATTAATTGCGATTTTTTCATCACTCCTTTCCTTCTATATCTATGCAGGTCCTTTAGAAGATTATGTAAATTTGCCCGATTCTTCTTACACATATACAATTACCACTACAGAATCAAGTTTTACTCATACTTATTATGTTGTTGACCTTACATCCCAAACATGGCGAAATTCCTCAGAAGTAAACCGAACATTGTGGAAACATTGGCTCACGATTATTGTTCCTACAAGCATTACAAAAACAAAGGGGTTATTAATTATTTCTGGCGGTAATAATGGTTCTTCGGCTACTAACCTTCGGGATTATGCTCAATATATCGCATTATTAACAGGTGCCCCTGTTGCACTGCTTGAACAAGTCCCCAACCAACCTCTCCTTTTTGCGGGAGAAAGTTCCAGCCGCACAGAGGACGAAATAATAGCCTATTCTTTTGACAAATACTTACAAACCTATAACGAAGGTAACCCCGACCCATATTGGCCTGTTCTATTGCCTATGGTCAAAAGTGCTGTGCGTGCTATGGATACTATTCAGGAAATTGTTCTTAATAATCATTCAAAAACTATCAACGGCTTCGTTGTTGGAGGTGCTTCCAAACGGGGTTGGACAACATGGCTAACAGGAGCCGTCGATTCGCGGGTCATTGCTATTGTTCCGATTGTTATTGATGTCCTAAAAATGGATATTCAGATGGACCATCAATATAAATGCTATGGCTTTTTCTCAGAGACATTAACCCCTTACAATGAATTACATATCTTTGAACGGATGAGTACACCAGGAGGATATGCACTCAGGCAAATTGTAGACCCATACTCTTATTTAAGCAATTATACAATGCCCAAATACATTATCAACGCATGTGGAGATGAATTCTTCCTCCCGGACTCCTCACGGTTTTATTACCACGAACTTCCCGGCGAATGTCGTCTTAAATATACTCCCAATGTGGGACATAGTATGGGTGATTCGTTTGATTTATCTACTGTTTATCCACTAATAACCTATTTTAATTCTGTTGCGACCGGAGGTAGCCGTCCCAATTATTCCTGGCAATTCTTACCCGATGGAAGTATTCAGGTACAGGTGTCAACAAATCCAACTTCTGTGAAATTATGGGAGGCTGTAAATCCAACGGCTCGTGATTTTCGTTATTACGACGGAACAGGTCCAACATGGACATCTACCAATTTAAGTGAAACATCTCCCGGCTCAAAAACATATCTTGCAACAGTTACTCCTCCTACTTCAGGCTGGAAAGTATACATGGTAGAAATCAACTTCTCCAATGGTTCTTATGTTTTCACCACAGATATTGGCATTACTCCTTACATGAGACCCTATGATGACCTTGATGGAGACGGTTGGATGGACCCGGAAGATACCGATGACGACTGTGACCTGATACCTGATGAAAATGACCTATATCCCTGGGATACGGACAACGATGGGACACCGAATTATCTGGATGATACCCCGGGAATTTGTTTGGTTGAAGTGCCGTATGTAGTCGGTTTACCTGAAGCAGAAGCGACAACAGACATTCTGGGAACAGGCTTGTTCGTTGGAAATATAACATATATATGTGATAATACTTTCCCTGCTGGTGTGGTAGTAAATCAAGAACCAACAGCAGGAACAGAAGTTGAACCCGGAACTTCAGTTGATTTGTGGATTTCCACAGGACCCTGCCCACCAGAAGGTGAAGGAACAGCAGAAGGAATAATCGAAGGGGAGGGCGTCGTTGAAGGTACACCCGAAGGGGAAGGTATTATCGAAGGCGAAGGTGTCGTCGAAGGTA